>DASZCY010000110.1:0-4143 GCA_035942615.1 Solirubrobacteraceae bacterium
GACCACGGCCAGGCGCGCGTGGAGCGCGGGCCAGCGGCGCAGGGCGGCGTCGAGGTCGGCGGGTCGCCGGTCGCCGGGCAGCAGCACGGCGCAGCCGGCCCCGCGGGCGAGCGCCACGGCCAGTGAAGCGACCGCGCGCACGGCGGCGTCGAGATTCTCGTCGGTGGGCTGCTCGCCCGCGTCGAGGAGCACCAGCGGGCGTGGATCGTCCTCGGCCACCATGCGGCGCTCCATCGGCTCGGCGCCCCGGGCGATGGCAGGCCAGAAGATCCGCGACGCCGGAGTTCCTTCGCGCAGGGTCGCCACGCCGTCGAGCTCGGTCTCGGGGCCTGCCCCCACGCGGACGCCCAGCGTCGGGCGCCCTTCCCCGGCCGCCCCGGCCGCGCGCACCGGGAGCACCGCGGGGAGCACGAGCACCTCGTCGTCGCCGGTGGTGGGAGCGATCGCCGTTCGTGCGGCCACGCCGAGGGGATCGGCGAGCTCCACCCGCGCGGGCGCCAGCCGGCGCCGCCCCCGCCGCGGGAAGCGGACCTCGGCGCGCAGGCGCGCGGCGGCCCGTCCGGCGGGCAGCGCGAGGGGCTGGGCCAGAAGGGGATCGAGGACCCGCCCGGCGGGTAGCGGCAGGCGCCCGGCCCGGACGTCGAGTGCCACCGCGACGGGCTCGTTCTCGGTGATCCGCCGCGCGCTGAGCCCGCGGCGCACGCGCAGCCCGCGCGCCGAGAGACGCACCCAGACGAGCGCCGCGGCGGCCAGCAGGAGCAGCGCCAGCCCGGGGACGTAGAGCGGCTCGGCGTCGAAGAGGACGGCGGTGAGGAGGAGCAGGGCCGCCAGGAGGACCACCGACCCGACGCGCGCGCGCTGGGCGTCGTCGCCGGTCGGGGGAGCGGCGTCAGGCTCCCTCACAGCGCCGGGGTCTGCGCGAGGGCGTCGTCGACGACCTGGTCGCCGGTGCTCTCGACGGCTTCGGGAGCGAGCACGATGCGGTGGCCGAGGACCGCCCGGGCCAGCTCCTGGACGTCGTCGGGCAGGGCGTGGTCGCGCCCTTCGAGCAGGGCGCGGGCCTTGGCCGCGCGCAGGAGCATGAGGCCGGCGCGCGGTGAGGCGCCCAGCTCGACGCGCGGATCCCCGCGCGTGTGCTCGAGCAGCGCGACGACGTAGCGGCGCAGCGGCTCGGCGGCGCGCACGCGCCGCGCGGCCTGCTGGACCTCGAGCACGGCGGCGGCATCGGCGATCGGCTCGATCTCGTCGACGGGGTCGCGGTCGGCGTGGGTGGCGAGCATCGCGGCCTCGGCGGCCGGCCCCGGGTAGCCCAGCGACAGGCGGACCATGAAGCGGTCGACCTGCGCCTCGGGCAGCGGGAAGGTCCCCTCGTACTCGACCGGGTTCTGGGTCGCAAGCACCAGAAACGGGCGGGCCAGCTCGTGGGTGTGGACGTCGACGGTGACCCGCCGCTCCTGCATGCACTCCAGCAGCCCCGACTGGGTCTTCGGCGACGCCCGGTTGATCTCGTCGACGAGGACGACGTTGGCGAAGACCGGGCCCGGGCGGAATTCGAAGCGACCCTCGCGCTGGTCGAAGACGTTGGTGCCCACCACGTCGGAGGGCAGGAGGTCGGCGGTGCCCTGGACGCGCGCGAAGTGCAGGTCGAGGGTGCGCGCGAGGGCACGCGCGAGCGTGGTCTTGCCCACCCCGGGCAGGTCCTCGATGAGGGCGTGTCCCTCGGCCACCAGCGTGTGCAGCAGGTGGGCAACCACCAGGTCGTCGACCTGGACTGCGGCCCGCACGCCCGCGGTGAGCCGCGCGGCGAGCCGCATGGCGGCGTCCACCTCGGCGGGGTGGACGCGCTCCGTGGCCCCCGAGGACTCCATCAGGCGGCTCGTTCCGGGCCCGCGCGCAGGCGTGCGATGGCGTCGAGCACCGCGCCGGCCACCGCCTCCTTGGCCGCCCGGGGCACCTCGTGCTCTCCGTCCGCGGTGACCATCGTGACGGCGTTGGCGGGTACGTCGAAGCCGATGCCCTCCCGCGAGACGTCGTTGAGCACCACCACGTCGAGACCCTTGCGCTCCCGCTTCTGGTGCGCGAAGGCCAGGCCGCCCTCGCCGTGCTCGGCAGCAAAGCCGACCAGGGTCTGGCCCGCGCGGCGGCGGGCCGCGAGGTCGGCGAGCACGTCGGCGGTCGGCTCCAGGCGCAGAGACAACTCCTCGCGCCCGGCCTTCTTGACCTTGCCCTCCAGTGCCTCCGCGGGGCGGAAGTCGGCCACCGCGGCGGCCATGAGCAGGACGTCGCAGCCGGGGAAGGCCTCGAGGCACGCGTCGTGCAGCTCGGCGGCGGTGGACACCTCCACGTAGCGCACCCGCGCATCGCGTTCCAGCCCGACGTTGGCCGCCACACAGGTCACGCTGGCCCCGCGGTCGGCGGCCGCCCGGGCCAGCGCGAAACCCATGCGCCCGGAGGAGCGGTTGCCCACGTAGCGCACGGCGTCGATCGGCTCCCGGGTGCCCCCGGCCGTGACGAGCACGTGCAGGCCGAGGAGGTGGGGGCCGCGCACGAGCCTCTCCTCGACGGCGGCCAGCACCACCGGCGGCTCGGGCAGGCGCCCGGCGCCGGCCTCCCCCTTGGAGGCCAGCCGACCCGTGCCCGGCTCGAGCACCGTGACGCCCCATTCGCGCAGCGTGGCCACGTTGGCGCGCGTCGCGAGATGCCCCCACATCGCGTCGTTCATCGCCGGCGCCACCACCACGGGGCAGCGGGCGGCCAGGGCCGCGCTGGTCAGCAGGTTGTCGGCCAGCCCGCCGGCGAGCTTGGCCAGCGTGTTGGCCGACGCCGGGGCGATCAGGAGCACGTCGGCGTTGCCCACCAGCTCGAGGTGGCTGAGGGGGTCGTGCTCAGGCGGCGCCTGGTCGGGAAAGGCCCCGCGTGCCGGGTCGCGCTCGAACTCGTCGACCAGCACCGGTGCCCCGGTCAGCGCCGCAAAGGAGGGGGCGCCCACGAAACGCTGGGCGGTGGGCGTTTGCACCACCCGCACCGCATGCCCGGCCGCGGTGGCCAGGCGCACCACCTCGAGCGCCTTGTAGGCGGCGATCCCGCCGCTGACCCCGAGCAGGATCCGAGCCATGGGCAGGCGCCGGGCGCGAACTAGCGGTACTGATACCTGAGCTTGCCCTCCGCAACCTCCTCGAGCGCGATGGTCAGGTAGTTCTTGGAGGGGCTCTCGACCATCGGAGGCGGGAACTCGTCGAACGTCCCCTCGCCGAGGTTGTGGTAGTACGAGTTGATCTGGCGTGCGCGCTTGGCCGCGACGATGACCGAGGCGTAATTGGAGTCGACCTGGTCGAGCAGCTTGTCGATGCGAGGGGAGATCATGCTCCGATGGTAGCCGCCGCGTGGCTCAGCGCATCGCCCTGCGTACGATCTCCTCCAAGCGTGCCACCGCGTCCTCGAGACGGTCGTTGACCACCACCTCGGAGAACTCGTCCTGGGCGGCCAGCTCCGCGCGCGCCGTCTGCAGGCGCGCCTCCAGGTGCTGCAGCGTCTCCGGATCCCCCCGCCCGACCAGCCGCGTGCGCAGCGCCTCGAAGGAGGGCGGCGCGATGAAGATCTGCAGCGCCTCGGGCATGGTGGCCCGCACCTGGCGGGCCCCCTGCAGCTCGATCTCCAGGACCACCGGTACCCCGCGCTCGACGCGCTCGGTCAACTCGCTGCGCAGCGTGCCGTAGCGCCGACCCGAGTAGGCGGCGTGCTCGACGAACTCGCCGTCGGCGACGCGACGGTCGAACTCCTCGTCGGGCAGGAACCAGTAGTCGACGCCGTGGGTCTCCCCCGGGCGCGGCTTGCGCGTGGTGGCCGAGACGCTGAGCTCGAGCTCGGGCACGCGCTCGCGCAGGTTCTCGATCAACGTCCCCTTCCCCACGCCGGAGGGACCCGTGACGACCAGGACGCCTCCCACCGCGCGGGGCGCTAGCCGCGGCGCTGGCGGCGCAGGTGCGCCATGAGCTCTTGGCGCTGGCGCTGCGAGAGGCCACTAAAGGTCTTGCTCGGCGAGATCCGGCACTGGTTGAGAGCCTTGTTGGCCTTCACGCGCCCGATCTTGGGAATGGCAATGAGGAAATCGGCGACCTTCGCCGTTTCCAGGTAGTCGGGGGG
>DASZCY010000111.1:0-3133 GCA_035942615.1 Solirubrobacteraceae bacterium
GCCTTGAGCGGGTTGGTGCGGCTCAGGCCCTCCACGCGGATCGGGCGCAGCTCGTAGCCGGCGGCGGGGACCAGCTCGGCCTCCGCGCGCTGGCCGCCCACGAAGGTCACCTGGGCGCCCTCAGCCCGCAGCGCGTCGGCCACCGCCAGCGCGGGCACCACGTGCCCCGCCGTGCCGCCGGCGGCGATCAGGACCTGCGTCGTGGCCACGCCCGGATCCTCCCGATTTCGCCGTCGGGACGGCGCGCAGGCGGGTGTGCGGCGCGCTGGCGATGTTCGCCAGCAGACCCACGCCGGCCAGAAGGGTGAGCAGGCTGGAGGACCCCGAGGAGATGAAGGGCAGCGGCACGCCGGTCAGGGGCACCATGCCCAGCACCGCGAAGACGTTGAGCAGCGCCTGGCAGAGGATCAGCGAGGTGACGCCCGCCGCCAGCAACTGCGTGCGCACGGTGCGCGCCGCCTTGGCCGCGCGCAGGCCCGCGTAGGCGATCTGGCCGTAGAGGAACAGCAGCCCGCAGATGCCCACCACGCCCAGCTCCTCGCCGATCACCGCGAGGATGAAGTCGGTGTGGGCCTCGGGCAGGTAGAAGACCTTCTGCACCGACTGCCCGGGCCCCAGGCCGAACATCCCGCCCGAGCCCACCGCGATCTGACCCTGCACGATCTGGAAGCCCGCGTCGCCGGCCTGCGCCCAGGGGTCGAGAAAGGTCATCAGGCGCTCACGACGGTAGTCGGCCGAGACGGCGAAGAGCATCACCGCCCCCGCCCCCAGGACGCACAGCACCCCGAGGTGACGCAGGTGCGCGCCCGCGGCCATCAGCATGGCCAGTATGCACAGGCAGATCACCAGCGCGGTGCCCAGGTCGGGCTGTGAGACCACCAGCAGCGCACAGGCCCCGGCCACCAGCAGCAACGGGCTGATCAGGCCCCACAGCGTCTGCAGGCGCTGAGGGCGCGCGGCCAGCAGGGAGGCGGCGTAGAGCACGAGCGCGAGCTTGGCCAGCTCGGAGGGCTGGAACTGCAGAGGACCGGCGCCCAGCCAGCGCGTGGCGCCGTTGACCTCCACCCCCAGCCCGGGGATCTTCACCGCGACCAGGCACGCGAAGGAGACCACCAGCAGCGGGCGCGTGAGGCGCTCGACGAGCCCCACCCCGTGGCGGGCCAGCACGAACATCACGCCCAGTCCGACGGTCCCGTAGGCGACGTACTTGACCAAGAGCTCGGTCCCGTTGCCGGCCCCCTCCAACAGCGTGCGCACCGAGGAGGCGCTGTAGACCATCACCGCGCCCACGGCCAGCAGGCACAGGGTGGCGGTGATGAGGATGTTGTACTCGAGGGGCTGGTCGGACCGGCGGACAGAACGGGGCGGGCGAGGCCGGCTGCGCATCGGGCCTCAGTTCGACGCCAGGGTCCGGAACGCCTCCCCGCGCGCTTCGAAGTCGGCGAACTGGTCGAAGGAGGCACAGGCGGGCGAGAGCAGCACCACGTCCCCCGGGCGGGCGGCCACGCGGGCCTCGGCCACCGCGCGCTCAAGATCGCCGCAGGGCGTCGAGCGCTCCAGCGCCGCGCCGATGCGCCCGGCGTCCTCGCCGATGAGGTACACCCCCGCGCACCGCTCGGCCGCGGGCGCGCGCAGCGGGGTGAAGTCCTGGCCCTTGCCCAGGCCGCCCAGGATGAGGTGCACCGGGGCGTCAAAAGAGGCGAGCGCAACGAGCGTCGAGGCCACGTTGGTCGCCTTGGAGTCGTTGACGTAGAGCACGCCGTCGCGCCGGGCGACCTCCTCGAGGCGGTGGATGACGCCCGGGAAGGTGCCAAGGCCCTCGCGGACCGCCTCGGGCGCCATCCCGCGCGCCAGGCAGGCGGCGGCCGCGGCGGCCGCGTTCTGGCGGTTGTGCGCCCCACGCAGGCGGATCTCCCCGTGGGCGATGAGCGGGTCGCCACGCCACCACAGCCACCCGTCGCGGTCGTCGAGGTCCCCGCCGGGGCCGAAGCGCACCCGCAGGGCGCGGCCGGCCGGGTCCGGGAAGGCGGCGGGGATGACGGCCACGTCGGGCGGGCCCTGGCGCACAAAGGCCTCGAGCTTGGCCGCGGTGTACTGGGCCAGGGTGCCGTGGCGGTCCAGATGGTCGGCCTCCACGTTGAGCAGCACCGCGGCCTCGGGGGCGAAGGCGACCGTGTCCTCCAGCTGGAAGGAAGAGGCCTCGCACACCACGGTGGCACCCGCCGGCAGGCTGCCCACCAGCGAGGCCAGCGGCGTGCCGACGTTGCCCGCCACCGCCACGGGCGCCCCGGCGCCGCGGTGCAGGTGGCCCAGCAGCTCGGTGGTGGTGGTCTTGCCGTTGGTGCCGGTGACCGCGACAAAGGGATGGTCGAGCAGGCGCCAGGCCAGCTCCAGCTCGCCCAGCACGGGCACGCCCTGCGCGCGGGCAGCGCTGATCACCGCGGCCTCCTTGGGCACGCCGGGCGACTTGACCACGGCGGCGACGCGGTCGAGCAGCTCGACGCCCTCGGCGGCGGTGTGAACCTCCACGCTGGCCAGCTCGCCCACGTCGGGCAGGCCCACGTCCACGCCGATGACCACCTCGCCGTGGGAGGCCAGCAGCCGCGCGGCAGCCACACCGGAACGCGCGAGGCCGACGACCAGGTAGGGCCCCCCGGGCAGCCCGGGCCGCCGGGCGGTCACGAGGCCTCCGGCCCACAACAGACCAGCTCCGCGGGGCGTCCCGCCCCGCGGCTGGGATGGCGTTCGGCCTCCGGCCTCACGTGATTGATTGCTGGTACAGCGTGAAGCCGATCGCGCTGCAGATGGCGGCGACGATCCAGAAGCGCAGGATGATCTTGGTCTCCGACCACGCCCGCAGCTCGAAGTGGTGGTGGATGGGCGCCATCAGGAACACCCGCTTGCGAAAGGTCTGGAAGGAGAAGACCTGGATGGCCACGCTGAGGGCCTCCACAACGAAGATCCCGCCCAGCAGCACGAGCAGGACCTCCGTCTTGGTCATGACCGCCAGTCCCGCGATCGCGCCGCCCAGGCCCAGCGATCCCGTGTCGCCCATGAAGATCGTGGCCGGAAAGGCGTTGAACCACAGAAAGCCCACGCAGGCGCCCACCACCACGGCCGAGAAGATGGCCAG
>DASZCY010000112.1:0-10247 GCA_035942615.1 Solirubrobacteraceae bacterium
GATCTACACGGGAGGACGCGCCCGCGACTACGTCCCTGTCGACGCACGGTGAGGTCGGCTCCGCCCCGCAGTGCGAGAACCCTGGAAGCTCACCGTCCGCGAGGGCTCGCGCGTGGAGCGCTCGCGCCACACCGACCTCGACGGGGCCCTGCTGGCGCTCGAGGCGCGCGTGGGCGATCTGGGCGCCACGCGCGGGCGCACCCGGGCGTTTGTGCGCTCCTACGAACCGGTCGGCCAGGTGGCGGCCCGCGCCGAGCTGGCCGGCCCGGGCCGCGTGCGCGCGGGCGTCGACGTCCGCGGCGACGGCTCGGCTGAGGCCTTCCGCGGGCGCCTGCGGCGCGAGGTCATCGCCCAGGCCCCCGGCGAGGACGCCTTCGCGGCGCTGCGCCGGGTGCTGAGCGCTCCGGGCAGGCCGCCGCGCCTCGGGCGCCCTTAGCGCCCGTCGCTCTCGTCGTCGTCGCGCACCTGGCCGGGGCGGCGCTGCAGCGAGCGCCCGCCGGGCGGATTGGCCTGGATCGCCGGGAACTTGGCCTGCTCGCCCTGGAAGGCGTAGGGATCCATGACGCCACACGCCGGCTCGCGGTCGGTGCGGGGCCTGGGCCCGCCGAGGTGGGCACAGTCGAAGCTGGGCAGGATGAACGGGTGCTCGTTGATGTAGTCGTCGTAGCGCAGCCAGCCGGGCGGGTGGTATGCGTTGCCGCGGTTGTTCTCGCTGCGCTGCAGGGTGGGAAGCGACTGGTTGCCCAGCATGACGAGCTGGGGCAGGGCGTGGCCGTTGGCAAACTGGCCGGTGCCCCCCGGCGCGTCGGAGCCCTCCGGCACCGTCGGTGAGATGGAGACGCCGCCGTTGGTGACGAAGTCCGAGACGGTGGGCTGTTGGACCTCGAGGTACTCCAGCAGCGGGTTGAGCTGCTGGAGGAAGGGCCCGGTGGCGCGCAGGGTGGGGTCGAGCTCGCGCAGCACCTCGGCCAGCGGGGGGAAGCCGACGTCGCCCGCCGCGATGAGGGGATCGAGGTCGCCGAAGAGGCGCTCGAGGTCGGGCGACAGGCGGCGCAGCGAGTCCAGCGTCGGCCGTGCGTCGGCCAGCACGGGGCGCAGATCCTCGATGAGGGGCTCGGTGTCGACGGCGAAGTCGCGCGTGCGCCTCAGCAGCGCGCGGGACTCGCGCTCGAAGGTGGGCAGAATCTGGAAGGACTCGGCCAGGGAGTCACGCCGGGCGCCCAGCACCTCGAACACGCGCGAGCTGTCCACGATGAAGCGCTGCAGCGCCTCCTCGTTGCGGGTGATCGCCTCGAAGGTGGTGCCCGTCTCGCGCACGAGGGACCTGAGGCTCTCGCGGCGGTCGTGCAGCACGTCGACCACGCTCTGGGCGCTGGCGGTGAACTCGGGCAGGTTGCCCAGCGAGTCGTTGACGTCCTGCGCGCGGCCTTCGGTGGCCTGGGCGAGGGTGGCCTGCCAGCGCTGGAAGGTCTTGCGCGTCGCGGGATCGAAGATGCGCAGCAGCTCGTCGAACTCGACGGCCTCGGCGACCTGGGTGTCGTTGAGACGGGCGTCCTCGGGCAGGATCGGCGCGCCCTTGCTGCCCAGCGTCATCTCCACGTAGGTCTCGCCCAGCAGCGTCTTCTGGCGCAGGATGGCGCGCGCGTCGTCGTGGATGGGGGCGTACTTCTCGTCGAGCTCGATGGTGGCCAGCGTGGCGTTGCCCCGGGGGTCGAGCTCGGTCTTGGTGACCTTGCCGATGCTCACCCCTGCCGCGCGCACGTCGCCCTGGGCGGCGAGCGTGGTGGCGTCGGTGAAGGAGGCCTTGAAGCGGTAGCCCTGGGGCTGCAGCGGCACCGGTCCGCCAAAGGCCAGCCACAGGAACATGAGTAGCCCGAAGCAGGACAGCGCGAAGCCGACGATGACCACCATGCGCCCGAGGGTGGGCGGGTTCTTGTTCACGGCCCGTCCTCCCCGGGGGACGCGCCGGGGGAGGCCGCCCCCGTGGCGCCGGGCTTCAACCGCGCGGTGATCTCTTCGACGGTGTCCTCGATGGCCAGGTCCTCGCGACGCTGCGCCGGCCGGCCGTCGGGCGACAGGCCGGTGGTGGTGAGGGCCGACTCGACCAGAGCCTCGGGGTCGGTGAGGCCATCGGAGCAGGCCTGCTCGAGCACGGGCGACAGCCCCATCGCAAACTCCAGCGCGGGCTCGCCCTCGACAAGGTTGGCGATGGTGTCGCAGGTCCCCGTGAGGAAGATCGGGCGCAGCACGCCGTTGGCGTCGTCGATGTTGTGCAGGTTGACGCCCTGGTGGGCGCTCCAGGCCAGCCAGAAGAGGAAGCCCTCCTCGCGGCCCCGGTCGTCCGGGCCCTCGCGCCCGTCGGGGTTGAAGCCCAGCATGTTCAGAAAGGCGTTGAACTCCCCGCCGGCACGGGCGAGCTCGGGAAAGGCCTCGGCCAGGCCCCCGGCGGCGGGCCCCAGGTCGTCGACCAGCGGGCGCGACTCGCGCACGAAGGGGCGGATCTCGTCGCGGACCTCGGGGACGATGCCGCGGGCCACCGGGCGCACGATCTCGTTGGCCTCGTCCAGCGCGCGCACGGTCGGCACCAGCGCGTCGAGGGTGGGCCTCAGCTGGCCGGCGAGGGGGCGCAGGTCGCGCAGGGTGCTCTGGGCGACCTCCAGCGTGGGGGCCAGCTCGCTCACCGTGCGGCGCAGCTCCTGCTCCTCGGTGGCAAAGCCGCCCAGCGCGTCGGCGCCCGACTCGACGAGCTGGGAGAGGTCCCGGGGACGGTCGGCCAGGCGCCCGTTGAGCTTGGCCAGCGAGGTGCCCACGCTGCTCAGCGCGTCCTCCTCGCGGGAGACCGCCCGGTTGACGCGCGCGAGGTCCTCCACGGTGGGCTCGAAGCGCTTGAGGACCTCCGCCACGTCGTTGCCGCGGCGGTCCAGGCCCCGGCCCGTCCCGTGAACCAGCAGCTCGACGTACTGCCGGGTGCGCGCGTCGAGCGTGCCGAGGATCTCGTACAGCTCGACGTCGATCGACGTGTTGCGCACCGGGATGGTGGCCCCCTCGCGCACCGGCGCGCCCTGGCCGGGGAAGATCTGGATGAACATGTCCTCCAGGCCGGTGCGCGGGCGCAGCATGGCGCGCGAGCCCTCGGTGACCATGTCCCGGAACTCGGGCTTGATGTCCATGCCCACGATCGCCCGGCCGTCGACCAGCTCGACCTCGGCGATGTCACCGATCTGCACGCCGCTGATCTGTGCGGTCTGTCCCTGGCCGGGCGTCACCGACCCGGCGTCGCTCAGCTCGACGTTGACCCGGAAGGGTTCGGGATCGATGAAGGGGATGCGCAGCCGCTGCTCCTGGAGGATGTAGACCGCCACGGCCAGCGCGATGACGATCAGGGCGACGATCGCCGCAAAGGGCTTGGCGTTCTTGCGGATCGTGCGGACCATCAGCCCCCGCCGGACATGTTCGGGAGGGTCACGCCCTGCTCCACCGCCGCGCGGAGCCGGCCCAGCTGGTCGGAGACCCCGTTGCGCGCCGCCAGCCTCTCGATCTGGCCCGTGGTGATCGGCCCGTCGCCCTTGACCACGTCCAGGCCCTGGCCGCGCAGCCGGCGCATGAGCACCTCGAGGCCGACCTCGCGGCCCACCGCGCTGCGCTCTCCCTCGCCGGCGGGCTGGCCGTGGGGGGCCTTCTGGGGGTTTGAGCGAAGGTCGGGCGTGTCCTGGGTCTCGCAGGGCACGTCGGGCCGGAAGGGCGGCTTGCGGGTCTGGACGGGCGGGTTGATGCCCACCAGCGGCTGGGCCACGCTGCCCACGAGGTCGCCGAAGGTGAAGGTCTCCACGCCGCCGGTGCCCAGCACCTTGAACCACTGGCCGTTGGCGTCAAAGGAGCGGCTCTCGCCGGCCAGGCCCACCAGCGCCTGGGCGAGCTCCTGGTGGGCGGGGCCCTGGGCGGGGAAGTTCGGGTCGCCCACGGTGTCCTGCCCGTAGGGCACGAGCACGTTGGCGGTGCAGCCGGCCACCAGGCGCAGCTGCTCGAGGACGGGGACGCTCGCATCGGCCAGCCGCGCCAGCGGCGGGGTGGTCTCGCGCAGGTCGGAGCTCAGCCCGCGCAGCTCGCCGTCGGACACCAGGCCACGCAGCTGGCCCAGAAGCGGGAGGAGGGCCTCGGCCGTGGGACCGGTGGAGCGCACCCCCGGGCGCGCGGCGTCTGCGAAGCGCCGCACAGCGGGAAGCGCATCGTTGACGGCCGCGAAGGTGGGCAGCGCCTCCTGCAGGGTGCCCGGCAGCGCGTCGATGGCGCGGCGCAGGTCGCCCTCGCGGTCGGCCAGGGCGCCCGCGGTGGTGTTGAGGTTGGCGATGAGGGCGGCCAGCTGACGGGGGTTGCGATCGATCGCGCGGGCCACCACGCCCTGGTCGCGGATCCAGTCGCCCAGGTCGCCGGGCTGCTCGCCCAGCAGGGCCTCGTTGACCACGGAGGTGAACCGGTAGGCGTCGGCCTGGTCGGGCAGCGAGTGGTTGAAGGCCCGCCCGGCCCCCGCCTGCTGGGCGTAGAAGAGCTCGGCGAAGGCCGTGCGCAGGTCCCGGCGCACGTCGCGCCTGAGGAGCTTGAGCACCTGGTCGAACTGCACCGGGTTGTCGGTGCGCTCGACGGGAACCATCCCCAGCTCGGGCAGCTCGGGCTGCTCGGGCGTGCCGGGCTTGACGTCGACGAAGAAGTTGCCCTCCAGGAAGATGCGCGGGGCGATCGCCATCTGGGCGTCCACGTGGATCGGCCGTCCGGCGTCCTCGATCGCCATGGTCACCGTGGCCGACTCCGCGCCAGGGCGGGTGAACTCGACCCCGGTCACCTTGCCCACGTCCACGCCGGCGATGCGCACGGGCGAGCCCACGCTGATCCCGCTCGCGTCGCGAAAGGCGGCACGGACCTCGTAGGGCTCGTTCACAAAGGGGATGTCCTTGGTGTAGGCCAAAAAGGAGCCGAGGCCCACCAGCGCCAGGGTGATCAGCGCCACCTTCACGGGGCTGAGGCCGCGCCGTCTCATCGGCCGACCCTGGAGCCGCGCGCGACCTCCGGGCCCACGCCGGCGGGCTCGGGGGAGAAGGTCTGGCCCTCGGGAACCCGGGACCGGCCCGTGAAGGTGGTGCCCTGGTTGCCCGGGGTGCGGGGGGCCAGCGACACGTTGGCCAAGTCGCGGGGCAGGTCCAGGTTCTGCGCGGGGTTGAACTCGGTGCCGGCCGCCTCGCAGTCGGCCTGGCCGCCGGGGTCCACCGCGCGGCCGTGGAACTGCGCCTTGAGGTCGGCAGGGTCGCCCAGGAGCTCGGTGGTGGGCTCGACCACGCCCTCGCTGTTGGCCGGTTCGGCGGCGCCGAAGGTCGCCGGGGTGTTGTCCTGCTCGGGGGCGGTCTTGGCCTGGATACGCTCGAAGAAGCCGATCTCCGGCCCTCCAAAGGAGCGGAAGTGGTCGACGGTGTAGGTCCAGAAGTAGTTCCAGTAGTTGCACACGGTCACGAACGGGCCGAAGTACTTCAGCGTCGGGTCGAGCGTGGCGGTGGTGGCGTTCAGGCCGTCCAGGACGAGGTTGGTGGTGGGCGAGGAGGTCAGCTCGTCGATGGCCGCCAGCGCCGTCTCGAGGTCCTCGTTGAAGGCCGGCACGCGGCGCAGCACGGGCGTCCCGGTGGCCAGCGCGGAGCTGACGGACGGCACGCTGGCGCGCACCGAGCGGGCGGTGGCCGATATCTCCGGCGAGATGGCGGCCAGGTCCTGGAGGAACGGACGCGTGTCGGGCAGCGTCTCGATGCCCGTCTGGAGGGTGGGAGGGGCCTCGGCGATGGTCTCCTGCAGGGCCGCGGGGTCGCGCGAGAGCCCCTCGAAGGCGTCGGCGGCGAAGGTGAAGCCCGAGGCCAGCTGCCCGGACACCGGCCGGGTCACGCGAGCGCCATCGGCCAGCTCGTCGATGAACTCGTCGAGCCCGGTGGCCGGGTCGCTGAGCGTGCGCATGACCGGCTGGATGTCACCCAGCAGCTCGGGCAGCTCCTGGAGGGTGCGGTTGAGCGAGATGCCCCGTCCGGCCAAGCCGGCCCCGAAGGTGGCCAGGTTGGTCTTGATGTTCTGGCGCGTGGGCGCGTCGAACATGTCGAACACGTCGCTGAAGTCGGGAGGGATCGCGGTCTCGTCGATGGAGACCGTGCCCCCGGCCTGCAGCGCCTGGGGCGCCTCGCCGCGGATAAGCTCCACGTACTTGAGGCCCAGCACCGACCGCGGGCGGATCGAGAAGTCGCTGTCCACCGGGATGGGCGCGGCCGACCGGTCGATGCTCAGCGTCAGCAGCGCGGCCATGGGCTCGCCCGCCCCGTCGCGGACGGTCTCGATCCGGGACACGGCGCCGATGCGAAAGCCGCCCTCGCGCACCTCGTTGCCCACCACCAGGCGGGCGGCGTCGGGCGTCTCCACCTTCATCTCGAAGACGGGCACAAAGGGGAGGCCGCTGTTGGCGTTGTAGGCCAGCAACACCGCGGTGACGGCGACGAGCACGGTGACCGCCCCGATGAGCACGGGGTTGCCGGCGATGGAGCTGGCGCGGGCGCCTCTCATGGCTTGAGCAGGAAGTCGAGCAGGGCACGGTCGCGGCTCTGCTGGGGCTGGGGGGCGCCCGCCCCTGGCTCGGGCAGCATGAGCCTCGCGCCGCCGGGGACGAGCTGGTCGGTCAGCTCGGCGATGGCGTCGCGGTCGAAGCCACCGCGGGCCGCGCTGCGCTGCCCAGCGCCATCCCAGCCCGTCGCGGAGCGCCCGCGGCCGGCCGCCGAGCCGGTCATCGGTGCGAGCGGCGAGCTCTCACTGGGCTCCCCGCCCTGGCCGCCGTCCTCGCCCCGCGCCATCGCCGCGCGCGCCTCGCGCTCCTCCTCCTCGAAGCGCCGGCGATCACCGGCCTTGGCCTCGGCCCCGAGCAGCGTCGGCCCGATGTCGGCCCCGCACTGCCTGAAGCGCGCCTGCACCTTCGGGTCGGTGGCGTTGGCCAGCGTGCGGTTGCCCGCAAAGGGCGTGCACTGGTTGATCAGCGCGGTCAGCTTGAGGATGTAGCCGCGGACGTCGAAGAGGTTGATGGCCTGGGCCTGCTGGTAGGGGTACAGCAGGAGGGACTCGAAGCCGGTGGCCCGCTGACCGTCGGGATCGGCCTCCACGGCGAAGTCGCGGTCGTTGAGGTGCTCGAGCACGAAGCGCAGGTTCGTGGCCGGATCGACCAGGCCCTCGCCCAGGGTCTGCAGCCGCGCCACCGTGTCACCGGCCTGGCGCACGGCCTCGCGACCCACCAGCGAGGTCTCGCCCAGCGACTCGACGGCCGGCTCGGTGGCCCGGGCGAACGGCCCCAGGCGCTCGAACAGGGTGGTCAGGTCATCGGCGCTGGAGCGCAGGTCGACCAGGGCGGGGGTCTGCTCGCGCGCGACGGTGCCCAGGTCGCCCAGCACCGGGCGCAGCTGCGCCAGGAACTCGGGAAAGCGGTCGATGGTCCCCTCGAGCTCCGAGCGCCGCGCGGCGGTGGCCGCCGCGGTGTCGCGGGCCTCGGCCACAAAGCGGGCGACGTCCCCGCGGTTGTCGGCCAGCGCGCCGAGCACCACCTCGGCGTCGCGCGTGAGCCCGACCAGCGTCTCGCGCCGATCGTCGAGAATGGCCAGCACCCTGTCGGTCTCGCGCAGGGCGGGCACGGCCCGCCGAAGGACGGCCTGCACGTCCTGCTCGCGCGTGGCGAAGCCGACGCCCAGCTCGGCGAGGATCAGGCCGAGCTGCTCGCGCTCGGGCCGGCGCATGATGTTCAGCACCAGGTCGGGCGGGATGGTGCCGGCGGTCTGCTCGACGGGGACTGTGGAGCCGGCGGGCAGGCGCTTGCGGCTCGTGCCCGGCTGGCAGTTGAGGAAGTACTCGCCGATCAGCGACTGGGGCTGCACCTGGCAGAAGACGTCCTCGCGGAAGTCGCCGAACTCGGGCTTGGCGATCTCGACGGTGACCAGGGCCCGGTTGGTGCCCCGCTGGAGACCGAGCTCGGTCACAGAGCCCACCTCCACACCGGCGGCACGCACCACGGCGTCCTGGGTCAGCCCAAAGGCGTTATCGAGCTCGACCTTGTAGGTCGGCGTCCCCTTCCCCTCGGTGGCCAGCACGAAGGCGCCCACGGCGGCTGCGCCGAGCACCACAATGATGAGCAGCCCGCGGATCATCGCCCCGGGGGGACCTCGGTCTCGTCGCAGGGAAAGTCGGGCGTGGGCTTGAAGGCCGCCCCGCGCTCGTTGGAGCCTGGGCAGGGATCGTTGGTGTTCACGATCGTGTTGGCCCCCAGCACGTCGTCGCGCAACCCGGGGGGCACCGGCAGCAGCTGCAGCGTCTCGCCCACGGTCGGGCCCAAGGTGAAGCCCGTGAAGGCCAGGCCCGCCCGGGAGTAGTCATTGAGGGCGTCTTCGGCGCCCGGACTCGAGAAGTCGTCGAACCAGCCCGTCAGCTCGGGCGCATAGGGACGCAGGAATTCCAGCTGGGGCGCAATGCCCTCCATCGCGTCCTGCAGTTGGGCGAAGGCCCCGGGCCGGCGCTCCCCGTTGCGCTGCGCGGCCTGCACCGCGATCTGGGCCACCTGGGGCTGCTTGCGCAGCAGGTCGATCAGGTCGTTGTCCTCCCCTGGCCGGCGGATCGTGCGCGACAGGTCGCGCACCGTCGGCTGCGCATCGCGCGCAAAGGGACGCAGCTGGTCGAACAGGGGGACCAGCCGGTCGCGCACGACGGGCTTGGCCTCGTCGACCAGCGGCTCCAGATCGTCAAAGGCCGCCCGCAAATTCACGAACGTCGTATTCGAGCGCCGCAGAAAGTCCGGCAGGACCGCGATCGCCTCGCCGAGATCGTCCCGCTCGGCGTCGAGCGCACCCATCGTCACCGACAGATTCTTCACGAGGTCGGCGATCACGTCGTCCTGGGCGGCCAGATCGGACACCAGCCGCGCGTCCTCCACGATGAAGCGTTCCAACGCCGGACGGCTGCGGTTGATCTCGCGAAACAGCGCCGCCGACGAGGCCATCGCCGGATTCAGGTAGCGCAGCGCCGCCTGGGCCTGCTCCTCCGAGCCCGCGTTGAACTCCTCGAACAGCTTGAACGTCTTGCCCACCGCCACCCGCGCCACCGGGTCGAAGGTGTTGAACAGCTGATCCAGGTCGACCGCAGCCTCCGTGGACTCGGTGTCGATGCGCTCCCCGTCGGCGATCGCCGGCGCGCCTCCCTCGCCCAAGCGCAGATCCACATACCGATTGGCCTGTCCCGACAGCGACAGCAGGCGCACCACGGCGACCGTGCCCCGGCGTAACGGCTGGAAGGCCGGGTCCTCGATGCTCATCTCCACCCGCGCCTGGTTGTCGTCGGTGATCTCGATCCCGGCGATCGTGCCGATCGTCGAGCCCGCGACCTTGACCTCGTTGCCCTCCACCAGCTGGCTGGCGTTGACGAAGTCGGCGAACACCACGTACTGGTCGCTGCCACGCAGCAACACGAAGCTCAGGGCCACGACTGCCACGGCGATGGCCAGGACCGCGCTCAGTCGAACGAAGACCGTTGATGTGCCCTGACCCGATTCCATGGGAATGTGCCTCCTCAGCGGAGAAGGACCCTAGTCCGTGGCAGACGTTCGGGGCGCCAGTCGCTGGGCGCCGGTGCGCCGAGCTCATGACAGCACCACGATCGGGATCCCGATCGGGCCGCGGAGCGCGGCGTCAGGGGGTGAGGGTGAGCAGGGTCCCCTTCTCGCGCAGCCACCGCCGGGGCGCTCGGTACCCGGGAAGATGCTCTTCGAGCAAGGTCCAGAAGCCCCGCGAGTGGTCGGCCACCACCAGGTGGCAGGCCTCGTGCCAGACGACGTACTCGAGCACCTCCGGGGGGCCGAGGAGCAGGCGCCAGTTCAGGCTGACCGCGCCGCTGGACGAGCACGATCCCCAGCGGGTGCGCTGCCCGCGGATGCTCAGCCCCGTGCAACGGATCCCCAGGGCCGCGGTGGCGCCGGCCAGGCGGGGCTCGGCCTCGTGGCGTGCCCGGCGGCGGTACCAGCGCTCGATCGCGGGCCGGGGGTCGCGGGCGGGCACCACCAGCTCGTGGCCGCGGCGGTGGGCGCGTGTGCGCCCCGCCTCGGGCACCGGTCTCAGCTCCTCGCCGAGGTAGGGCAGGATCCCCGAGCGGGCGACCAGCTCGGCGCGGACCGCGGCGGCCTCGCGCAGGCGGCGCTCGATCCAGGG
>DASZCY010000113.1:0-13872 GCA_035942615.1 Solirubrobacteraceae bacterium
GGGCGGCCAGCGCGCGCAGGCGCAGGAGGCCCGTGGTGGTCTCCTCGGTGGCGCCCAGCACGGCCTCGGCTCCCCCGCGGGCGTGCAGGCCGCCGATCAGCTCCGCGCCGTCGTCGAGGGCCAGGCGCGGACCGGCGACCACCAGCGCCTCGATGTGGGCCCGGTAGGCCGCTGCATCCTCGCCGCGCCGCGCCAGGACCTCCACGCCGTCGTCGGCGACCAGCGCCGCGGCCACCGCGTCCTGGGTGGCCAGGGGGTTCGCGGCACACAGCGCGACCTGCGCACCGCCCGCCACCAGGGCGCGCATGAGCCCCGCCGTCTCGGCGGTGACGTGCAGGCACGCGGCGACATGCAGGCCATCGAAGGGCCGTTCTCGGGCAAAGCGCGCACCGATCGAGGCCAGCACCGGCATCTGGGCGCCGGCCCACGCGATCCGGTCCCGACCGGCGGCGGCCAACGACGGGGCGGCGATCACCGAGCCCACGCCGTACTAGGCGCTGAGGGCCCTTATCGGCGGCGTCCGAGAGGGGTGCTCAGGGCCTAGTACCGGTAGTGATCCGCCTTGTAGGGCCCCTCGACGGGCACGCCAATGTAGGCGGCCTGGTCGGGCTTGAGCTGGGTCAGCCTGACGTCGAGCGCGGCGAGGTGCAGACGCGCCACCTTCTCGTCGAGGTGCTTGGGCAGCACGTAGACGCGCTTCTCGTAGTCATCGTTCTTGCTGAACAGCTCGATCTGGGCGATCGTCTGGTTCGTGAACGAGTTGGACATCACGAACGACGGGTGGCCCGTCGCGTTGCCCAGGTTCAACAGCCGGCCCTCGGAAAGCAGGATGATCGAATGGCCGTCGGGGAACTGCCACTCGTCGACCTGCGGCTTGATGTTGACCTTCTCGATCCCTGGGACCCGCGACAGGCCCAGGACGTCGATCTCGTTGTCGAAGTGGCCGATGTTGCCCACGATGGCCTGGTGCTTCATGCGCTCCATGTCGGCGGCGGTGATGATGTCCTTGTTGCCCGTGGTGGTGATGAACACGTCCGCGGTCTCCACCACGTCCTCGAGCGTCTTGACGTCGTAGCCCTCCATCGCCGCCTGCAGGGCGCAGATCGGGTCGATCTCGGTGACCACGACCTTGGCGCCCTGCGCCCGCAGCGACGCCGCCGAGCCCTTGCCCACGTCGCCGTAGCCACAGACCACCGCCGTCTTGCCGGCCAGCATCACGTCGGTTGCCCGGAAGATGCCGTCCACCAGCGAGTGGCGGCAGCCGTAGAGGTTGTCGAACTTGGACTTGGTGACCGAGTCGTTGACGTTGATGGCCGGGAACAGCAGCGTGCCGTTCTGCTGCATCTGGTAGAGGCGATGGACTCCGGTGGTCGTCTCCTCGGTCACGCCCTTGACCTCGGCGGACACCCGGGTCCAGCGCTGGGGGTCCTCGCCCAGTACGCGGCCGAGCAGGCCCAGGACGACCTGCATCTCCTCGTTGTCGGTGCTGTCGGGGGAGGGCACTGCGCCCGCCTTCTCGTACTCCACGCCCTTGTGCAGCAGCAGCGTGGCATCGCCGCCGTCGTCGAGGATCATGTTGGGACCGCCCTCCGGCCAGGTCAGCGACTGCTCGAGGCACCACCAGTACTCCTCGAGCGTCTCGCCCTTCCAGGCGAACACCGGTACGCCCTGGGGATCGTCGGGGGTGCCTTCGGGCCCGACGACCGCCGCGGCCGCCGCGTGGTCCTGGGTCGAGAAGATGTTGCACGAGGCCCAGCGAACGTCGGCGCCCAGCTCGACCAGGGTCTCGATGAGCACCGCGGTCTGGATGGTCATGTGCAGTGAGCCCGTGATGCGCGCTCCCTTGAGCGGCTTCTGCGCGGCGAACTCCTCGCGGGTCTGCATCAGGCCGGGCATCTCGTGCTGGGCCAGGCGGATCTCGTTGCGACCGTAGTCGGCCAGCGAGAGGTCGGCGACCTTGAAGTCGGTCGCCCGGGGGGCGGTCGTGGCGGTGATCGGGTCTCCATCAGGTCGGGGGTGCGGCCGGCGGCGGCCAGCAGCCGCTCGTGCTTTTCCTGCTCCCAGTTCAGCCAGTCTGCCGCCGGGACGTGCTCGGGGCGCTCGGGCTCAGCCTCGAGCCACGCATCCACCGCGCCGTGCAGCTGCCGGTCACGGCGCAGGCGCAGGGCAAAGCCGATCTCCCCGAGTCCCACGTCGTGGTGCTCGAGCAGCTCGCGCAGCGTGCGCAGCCGCTGTAGCTCGGCCGGCCCGTAGAGCCGGTAGCCAGAACCCGAGCGCGGAGCCTCGACGAGGCCGTTGCGCTCGATGTAGCGCAGCATGCGGGGCGACCACCCGGTCGTCTCCGCCGCCTCGTTGATGGTCAGTGCGTCCACCGGGAGAGAACCTTACCACGATCGTGTCAAGGTTCCGGCCGGGCGGGCGACCCGGCCCCGGCGCTGCACCCTCAGCGCTCGGTGGCCCGCAGGACCGTCTTGCGCTGCTTGTGGGACTGCTCGTACAGGCGCACGGCGGCGCGGGTCGACGCGTCGGCCTCCCCCAGCCGCGCGATGATCTCCGGCGCGCGCAGCGCCTCGTAGCCGGGCCACGGCTCGCCCTCCACGCGGACCTCGGGCCCTGGCTCGCCCGGATCGCCGACCTGGGCCGCGGGCGTGGCCGCGGGCCGGGGCGGCAGGGGAGCGGGCGGTGGCGGAGGGGGCGGTGGAGCGGGAGGGGCAGGGGGTGCCGGCGGCTCGGGTGGGGCGGGCGATGGCTTCAGCGGGCCCGGCTCGCCCGGAGGCCAGCCCGGATCGACGGGCATGGGGCTCAGCCTCTCGTCCGGTCGCGAGCGCTCATGCCCGGAATAGGCCCGATCGACGACCGCGCGCAGCACCTGGGCGCCGAGGCCGCCGACCTGGCGGACCACAAAGGCGCCGACGGCGAAGGGAACTCCCAGGGGATTCATGGGAGCTGCGGTGCCCCGGGGGGACGCTGGGGAACCCCGCGCGCATGCTCGCCTGCGCCCAGCACGTCCTTGACCTTCTCGATGACCTCGACGGGCCCGGGGTCGGTGCCGCCGAGCACGGCCAGGTACAGCGACACCAGGTCGCCCAGCAGCACGAGGGACATCAGGCGCTCGATCGTCGTCTGCCCGCGCGAGTGCGCCACGTAGGTACCGGTCGCCGCGCCGGCCACCATGTCCCGGGTCATCTCGATGCGCGCCTTGACGCGCGGGTGGGTGTCGGCGTCGTCCAGGAACACCGCGGTGAAGCGCCCCAAGGCGTCGGCGCCCATCCAGCCGACCAGCTCGTTGTGGTCGAGCTCGGGCAGCTCCGAGGAGAAAGCCGGGACCTTGGCGTTCTCGTTGATCTGCGTCTTCCAGCGGTAGGCGACCGGCGCGGTCACGCCGGCCCCCGCGATCTGGGAGATCGTGCCATGCAGCGCGCGGGCCAAGAGCTTGGCCTCGCCGTCCTCGGCACCCTCGGGACCCCATTCCTCGACGAGCTGCTCGAGGTGCTCGGCGGCCACGTCGATCTCCGAGCCCATGCGCGGGCCCGCGCCGCAGAGGGCGGCAACCTCGAGGGCGGCGACGGTCATGTAGGCCACGGCGGAGCGGGGGTGCAAGCCGCCGGCCACCGGGATGACGGGAACGCCGTCGGCGCGCGCCATCTCGCCAAGCCGCCCGCCGGTGGTCACCACCACCCGCCGCGCGCCCAGGGCGCCCGCTCCCTCGTAGCAGGCCAGGGTCTCCTCAGTGTCGCCCGAGTAGGAGGCGCACAGCACCGTGGTGTCGGGGGTAGTCCACGCCGGGAGGCCGTAGCCGCGGGTGCTCAGCACCGGCCGTGAGGCCTGGTCGCCCAGCACCGCGCGGGCGAGTGACCCGCCGATGGCCGAGCCGCCCATGCCGGCGACGACCAGGCCGCCCGGAGACTCCTGGGAGCGCAGCTGAGCGGATTCGACCTTCCACAAAGCGTCGCGCAGGTGCTCGGGCAGGGCGAGCACATCGGTCAGCAGGTCGCGGGAGTCGACGGCGGCAATCGTCGCGCGGTCCAGCGCGATCTCGGTCACGTCGCTCACGAGAAGTCCCGGTCGGGCGGGAAGCGCAGGGCGCCCGCGGGCAGCTCCACGCCGGGGAACAGCCGCGCGCCGTTGGTGACGGTGTTGTCGTCGCCCACGGTGACGCCCTCCCCCAGCACGGCGCCGCGGGTGACGTGGCTGCCGGCGCCCACCCGTGCGCCCGCGGCCACCACGCAGTCGCGCAGCACGCAATCGTCCCCGATCTCCGCGCCCTGGAGCACGACGGAGCGTTCGATGTTCGCCCGCGCGCCCACCTTCACGCCGTCGCCCAGCACCACCAGCGAGCCGACGTGGGCGCCCGTGTCGATCCGTGTTCGGCGCCCGACCACGGCCGGGGGCACCACCCGCCCGCGGACGTCGGCGCTGGCCTCGACGGCCAGGAAGGTCTCGCCCAGCCGCTCGCCGACCGCGGTGTCCACGTTGCGCTCCACGATGTCAAAGGTGGCTTGCAGATAGCGCTCGGGCGTGCCCACGTCCAGCCAGTAGGCGTCGCGGTGCGGACTGCCGTACAGCCCCTCGCCCACCAGCTGCGGCCAGATCTCTCGCTCGATGGACACGTTGCGATCGGCGGGCACCAGGTCGAGCACCGAGCGCTCGAGCACGTATGCGCCCGCGGAGATGAGGTCGGTGTCAATCTGGTCGGCCGGCGGCTTCTCGATGAACTCGCGCACGGAGTGGTCCTCGTGCATGCGGACCAGGCCGTAGGCGCTGGGATTCTCCACCGGGACCAGCGCGAGGGTGCCCACGGCGCCCGTGCGCTCGTGCTGGGCGATCTGGGCGCTGAGGTCAAGGTCGGTGAGCACGTCGCCGTTGAGCATGAGGAAGCGCTCGTCCAGGAACGACTGGGCGAACTTCAGCGCGCCGGCGGTGCCACGCGGCTCGGGCTCCTCGACAAAGCGCAGGCGCAGCCCGAACTGCGAGCCGTCGCCCAGCACGTTGCGAACGCTGGTGGCCAGAAACCCGCACGACAGGACCACGTCCTCCACCCCGTGACGGCGCAGCCATTCGAGCAGGTAAACGATGAAGGGGCGGTCGACCAGCGGAACCACCGGCTTGGGCACGGTCGACGTGAGCGGGCGCAGGCGCGTGCCCTCGCCGCCGACCAGTATCACGGCCTGCACGGATTCCTCCTCACCGGATGCCGATCCCCTCATACCTGAGACCGGCCGCGCGGACGGCGTCGGGATCGAGCGAGTTGCGCCCGTCGACCACGAGGTCGCCGGCCATCCGCTGCCCCACGGCAGCCCAGTCGAGCTGCTTGAACTCCTTCCACTCCGTCACCAGCACGACCGCATCGGCGCCCTCCACGACGTCGAGCGCTGCGTCGGCGAAGCTCACGCCGGGCATGAGCGTGCGCGCCTCATCCTCGGCGATGGGATCGTAGGCGCGTACCGACGCTCCGTCGGCCAGAAGCCGTGCTGCGAGCACGAGCGACGACGCTTCGCGCATGTCGTCGGTCTCGGGCTTGAAAGACAGCCCCAGCAGCGCGATCTCCTTGCCCACCAGCGTGCCCACATGCTTCAACAGCTTGCCGATCACCCGCCGCTTCTGCAGCTCGTTGACCTCGATGACCGCGTTGAGCAGCTGAAAATGGTACCCAGAGTTGCCGGCGAGCTGCTTGAGGGCGCTGACGTCTTTGGGAAAGCAACTCCCGCCAAAGCCAATGCCCGCCTGCAGGAACTTCGGCCCGATGCGGTCGTCGAGGCCCATGCCGCGAGCGACCTCCAGGACGTTTGCGCCCGTCTCCTCGCAGACGTTGGCGATCTCGTTGATGAACGAGATCTTGGTGGCCAGAAAGGCGTTGGAGGCGAGCTTGACCATTTCCGCCGAGGCGATGTCGGTGCGCACCAGCGGCGCGTCGAGGGGCGCGTAGAGGTCGACCACCGCGTCGCCGGCCCAGTCGCCCTCGTCACCGACCACGACACGGTCTGGGTGCAGGAAGTCGTCGACGGCCGAGCCCTCCTTGAGGAACTCGGGGCAGGAGACGTAGCGGAAGCCCGCCCGGCCGCGCCCCGTGAAGGCGCGGCAGATGCTGCGCCCGGTGCCCACCGGCACCGTGGACTTCATGACCAGCGCGTGGCGGTCCGAGGGCGGCATGGCGTCGACCACCGCGTAGACCGAGCTGAGGTCGGCGTCGCCGGAGTAGGTCGGCGGGGTTCCCACGGCCACGAAGAGCAGGCGGGCATGCCTGAGCGCCTCGTCCATCGTGGTGGAGAAGTGCAGCCGTTCGCGGTTGCGCGCGACCATCTCCTCCAGCCCGGGTTCGTAGATGGGAATCTCGCCCCGCTTCAGGCGGGCGATCTTGTCCGCGTCGATGTCGACGCAGTACACCCGGCCGCCCAGCTCGGCGAACCCGGCCGCGGTGACCAGCCCGACGTAGCCCGTGCCGATGACCCCGATGGGCTCTGGAGAAGCTTCCATGCGTTGCCGCAGGCTACCCGCGGGAACCGATCGGGGTCAGCGAGCGGGCGATGGCCAGCATCTGAGGATTGGTCAGCGAGCGCAGCAGCGTGTTGGAGACCCAGTAGACCGCCTCGTCGGTGCGCACGGCCACCCGCGCCAGACGGCTGCCGTCGCGGAAGAGCAGCAGCTCGCGGCCGTCCACCCAGCGGGTCTGCGAGGGTGCATCGAGAATCGGCGGGTCGGTCCAGCTCGTCCCCTGGACGCCGTAGAACTCGCCCCCGTCCTCCGTCTCGAGCACCATGCGGTAGGCGCGATGCCTGCGCCGGTCCGGTCCGTGAAGATCATAGGTACGCGGCGCGTCGACGTACTGGCTGCCCCTGAGGCGCACGCCCGAGAAGAGCACCGGGAACCTCACCTTCACCGCGGCGCCGGCCGCCTGCTCCTGGCCCAGGCCCACCGCCTGCTCGAGGCCGTCATCGGCCGGCCCGGCCGGCGCCCGGCGCCTGGGCTCCCCATCCGGGCGTGGTCGTCCGCGCCCGCTTCGGGCCCTGCCCTTGGCGCCCTGGGTCTGACGGCCGTTGAGGAACTCGTCGCGCATCGCGGCGATGTCCTGGTCGCCGGCCGTCACGAAGGTCTGTCCCAGCTCGCCGCGGAAGCGCACCTCGCTGAGCGGCTCACGCGAGCTCTCGTAGATCAGCTTCAGCAGGCGCAGCACCGCGGAGGTCGATCGGATGTTCGTCTGCACGTAGGTGCCGAAGATCCCCAGCAGGTCCTCGCGGTCGCGAAAGACGTCCCGAACGCCCACCTGGTCTTTGGCCTCCCCCAGCCAGTCCTGCTGACGCGCCCCGCGCATGATGTCCGTATCCCCGTGGCGGTAGCGCACGTAGTCCAGCGAATCCTGGCCGCAGAGCTTCTGGTAACCGGGCTGGATGTCGATCGTAGCGTAGGGCGTCGGGCTGTCCACGGGCGGGCTGTTGTCGTTGAAGTACCGACGATCGACGTCGACGTAGACGCAGTCCAGGCGGTCCACCGCGCGGCGGAAGCCGCCGAAGTTCACGTTGACGAAGTGGTTGATCTCTATCCCGAACACCTTCTTGACCGTCTCCACCGCCAAGCGCGGCCCGCCGATGGCATAGGAGGCGTTGATGCGGTCGGTGATCATCCCCTCCTCGTCGCCCCCCTCTCCGGGCGCGGGCAACCGGACCTTGAGGTCGCGTGGTATGGCCAGCAGCGAGGTGACCTGACGGTCGGGATCCAGGCGCGCGAGGATCATCGTGTCCGACCGCCCCGGGATCCCAGCCACGCGATCGGCGTAGCGCCGGTCGGAGCCCAGCAGGAGCACGGTCTGCGGCGCGCCGGGCTCGACGTCGTCGAGCACCTCGTCCAGCCCGGGAATGCTCGCGCCCGAGGCCCGAAAGATGTCCACCGCCCGGTCGACCTCCAGCAGGACCGCGCTGCTCAGCGTGCCCGCGGTGGCCAGCACGATCACCACGCCAGCCAGCACGAAGCGCTTCCACATGCCCCACGCGGCCGAGGGCGGTCTCTCCCGGAACGTGCTCACGGAAAGCCCAAGTGTGGCGGGCGGGGCGGTCAGTTTCCGGCGGGTGCGCCCGCCGGGGCGGTCAGCGACCGCGCGATTGTGCGCATCTCGCCGTTGTCCAGCGCGAGATCCAGCGTGTTGGAGACCCAGTAGACGCCCCGCGCGGTACGCCAGGCCACGTAGCGCAGCCTGCTGCCGCTGCGAAACAGCTCGAGCCGGCGTCCGCCCTCCATGACCACCTCGTCGGGATTGGCCAGCACTGGCGGGTCGGTCCAGGAGGTGCCCTGGATGCCGTAGAACCCGCCGCGGGCGACGCTCTCGGCCACCACCATGCGATAGGCCGGGTGACGGCGTCCATCGGGGCCGGTGATCACGTAGTCGCGGATCGCTGGCTCGGGGGCGCGCACGCTGAAGCCCTGATACTCGCCCTCGGGGGTGAGCGCGGCCGGGATGCGCAGCGCCAACCTCGGACCACCCCGCGCTCGAGCCTTGTCCGCGAGCTCCTGACCGGCGTCGCGCGCCTCGCGCAGCTCGTCGCGCTCGATGGCCTCCTCCAGGGAGCGCCCGGCGCGGGGGGACGAGCCCCCCGGGCCACCGCCCGACGACCCGCCCGATCCACCGCGGGACGCGTCATCTGCCCCAGGCACCGGAGGAAACATGAACTCATCGACGGCCTCCCAGATGTCCTCCTGTGAAGCCTTGTAGGCGGATAGGCCGTCCTCGTTGACCGGCTCGCCCGGGAACTCCACCTGGCGCACGGGCTGGTCGACGGTGAACAGCCCGAGCTTGAGCAGGCTGAGCAGGCCGCTGGAAGTCGCCAGGTCGGCGTCGGTCTGGGTGTTGGAGGTGAAGATCCTCAGTAGTTGCTCGCGCTTGCCCAGCAGGCTGCTGGTCGACAGCTGGTCCTTGGCCGCCCGCAGGAAGTCCTGCTGGCGGGCGGCCCGGACGATGTCCGAGTCGCCCTTGCGGTAGCGCACGTAGTCCAGCGCGTCGGCCCCGCACAGGCGCCCGTAGCCGGGCATGACGTCGATGGCGGCGTAGCGCTGGCCGACGGGCACGCCGACGTTGGAGTTGTAGTAGCGGCGGTCCACGTCGGCGTACACGCAGCCGACCGCGTCGATGGCCTCGCGAAAGCCACCGAAGTTGACGTTGACCACGTGGTTGATGTCCAACCCGGTCACCTGGGAGACCGTCTCCACCGCCAGCTCGAGCCCGCCCTCGGCGTAGGCGTCGTTGATCTTGCGCTTTCCCAGCCCACGGATGGGTACCAGCAGGTCGCGCGGGATGGACAGGACGCTGATCGCCTCCCCGTCCGGATCCATGCGCACCAGCATCTGGGTGTCGGCCCGCGGCCGGCGGCCGGTCTGGCGGTCCTCGTAGCGCCGGTCGGAGCCCAGGAGCAGGACGGTCTGCGCCTCGCCCGCCTCGGCGCGGGTGATCTGGGGCACCTCGACGGCGCCGCCGTCGCCGGCCAGGCGGTCGACCACGGCGTCGACCTGCAGGAGACCCGCGGTGGCGGTCGCCGCAGCGGTCAGTACCACGATGGCCACCGCGGCCAGTGCGTAACGCCCGAGGATTCCGCGCGAGGCGTCCCCGGACGGACCTCGGTCAGCCCGGTTCCAGGCGCTCACGCCGGCCCGCCCTCCACCGCACGCAGGTTGCCGCCAGCGCGCTGGTGGCGCGCCAGGCGACCCGGGAGCGCCAGCACGAAGTCCCGTAGCGCGGCGCGATAGTGCGCCAGCGAGGCGATCGAGACCCACTCGTCCGGACCGTGGTGGCCGGCGCCCACCGGGCCGAACTCCACGGCGGGCACCCCTGCCTCCAGGAAGGAGACCGCGTCCGAGGCGCCGTCGCGGCCCACCGAGAGGGCCTCGCCCTCCAGCGAGCGGCTCACGGCGTCGCGCAGCGCCAGTACGTAGGGGTTACGCCGCGAAACCACCGCGGGTGCGCGCAGGAAGGTCTTGGCCACCGTCACATCGGGGATGGCGCGGATCTGGGCGAGGATCTCGCCGGCGTCCTGGTTGGGGAGAAAGCGGATGTCGATGTCCATCCCGCAGCGGTCGGGCACCTTGTTGAAGGCGTCGCCGCCCGCGATGCGCGCGAGGTTGATCGAGGGCCGGTCGAACAGGTCGGAGGACTCGCGGGAGAAGGGTAGGGTCTCGATCCTGCGCAGCACCCCGAGCGCCTTGACGATCGCGTTGTCGCCCAGCCATGGGGTGGAGCCGTGCGCCGCGCGACCGGCCACCTCCAGGCGCACGGCCAGCACCCCTTTGGCCTGTACGCCGATGTGCAGGTCGGTCGGCTCCCCCGTGACGGCGAAGTCGCCGTGCAGGCCGTCGCGCACCAGCGCGTCGGTGGAGCGGCGTTCCACGTCGTCGGACTCCTCGTCGGGCACGCACAGAAAGCGCACCCGCACGGCGTCCTGCTCGGCGACGTCCTGGAGCGCGCACATCATCGCCGCCAGGCCGCCCTTCATGTCGTAGGCGCCGCGGCCGATGAGCCGGTCGCCCTCCACCCGGGGGGAGAACTGGCCCTCGCGCCCGGGCACGACGTCGAGGTGGCCGTGCAGGACCACCGTGGGGGCCTCCTTGGGACCGACCTCGGCCAGCACCACCGGGAGCCCGTCGAAGTCCCGCGCGTCGTGGGGAAGGTCGCGTGCGTCAAGCCAGCCCTTGACGAAGCCGGCCGCCTGATTCAGCCCCTCGGGGACGGACGTGTCGTAGGCGATGAGGCGCTCGGCCAGGACGCGCTCGTCCATCGCGCCGGAAGGGTAGCGCTCGCGCGCTTCGCTCGCCCGGTGCACCGCTTGACAAGTGAGTGACTACTTACTTATGCTGCGCGTCATGACCGCCGCTCCCACCCGCCAGACCGCCGCACGGCGCCGCGAGCAGCTCGTCGAGGCTGCCATCGGCGAGTTCGCGCAGGCCGGCTTGGCCGGGGCCTCCACCGAGGCCATCGCCCGGCGGGCCGGCATCTCGCACGCCTATCTGTTCCGGCTGATGGGCACCAAGCGCGAGCTGTTCCTCGCGGCGGTGGACACGGCCTTCGGACGAGTCATCGAGGTCTTCTCACGGGCGGGCGGCTCGCCACCCGCCTTCGCCCATCTGGGCGCCGCCTACCAGGGCATGATCGCCGACGGCCATGAGCTGGCCTTCCAGTTCCAGGCCTATGCCGCCTGCGGCGACCCGGACATCCGCGAGCGCGTCGAGCGCCGCTACATGGAGATCTTCGACTGGGTGCGCCGCGCCACCGGGGCCTCGGTGGACGAGACGCGTTTGTTCATGGCCACCGGCCTGCTCATCTCGGTGGGCTCCATGATCGGCAACGAGCAGCTGTCCCCCGACGGAAGCTGGTCGGTGCGCGTGCGCGGCGGGCCCGGGGACCCTCCCGCCTGACCTTTTTTTCGCCATCCAGGTAAGCAACCACTCACTCACAACAGGAGAACGCCATGCCCGTCCGCCTCGTTACCCGCCGTCCCCGCGCCGTGCTGGCCGCCGCCGTGGCCTTTCTGGTGGTCGCTGGACTCTTCGGCGGCCCGGTCGCAGGCCTGCTGTCCACCGGCGACGACTTCCAGGATCCGGGCGCGGAGAGCGTGGCGGCGACCGAGCGCCTAGAGCGCGCCGGCGGCGCCGAGCCCTCCCCCACCATCGTCGCGCTCGTGCGCTCCGCCGACCGCGCGGCCGTCGAGCGCACCGAGGCCCGCCTGGCCGGCATCGAGGGCATCGCGCGCACGGTGACCTCGACCAGCGAGGATGGCCGCAGCGCCGCGGTGGCGGCGTCCCTGGCCGCGGGGGCTGATCCCGGGGACACCACCGAGCGCGTCGCCGCCGCCTTCGAGGATCACCCGGAGGTCACCCTGGGGGGCGGGCAGTTCATCCAGGAGGCCATCGGCGAGCAGGTCGCCTCCGACCTGGCCCGCGCCGAGCTGCTGGCCTTCCCCATCCTGTTCGCCCTGTCCCTGGTGGTCTTTCGCGGCTTCGTCGCCGCGCTGCTGCCCCTCGGCGTCGGCGCGCTGACGGTCATGGGGACCTTCCTGGGCCTGCGCCTCGTCAACGAGGCCACGCTGCTGTCGGTCTTCGCGCTCAACCTCACCATCGGCCTGGGGCTGGGCCTGGCCATCGACTACTCGCTGTTCATGGTTTCGCGCTTTCGCGAGGAGCTCGAACGCGGCCTGGAGCCGGGACCCGCGATCGCGCGCACCCTGCGCACCGCGGGGCGGACCGTCGCGTTCAGCGCGCTGACTGTCGCCGCCGCGCTGCTGTCGCTGCTGGTCTTCCCCCAGCGCTTCCTGTACTCGATGGGCATCGCCGGGGGGCTGGCCGCCCTGATCGCCATGGTGGTCTCGCTCACCGCCCTGCCCGCGGTGCTCATGCTGCTCGGGCAACGCATCGGGCTGCCCCGCCGTCGCCCCGACGGCGGTCTGTGGGCGCGCTGGACCCGCGGCGTCATGCGCCGCCCGGGCATCGTCGCCGCGGGCACCGCGGCCGTCCTGGTCGTCGTCGGCCTGCCCTTCGCCGGCGTGAGCTGGGTCGGCGTCGACGCGAGCGTGCTGCCCGAGGCGGCCGCCGCCCGCCAGGTCGATGACGCGCTGCGCGCGCGCTTTGCCGGTACAGGGACTCCGCCGGTCAGCGTCGCGGTGACGGCCGACGCGCAGCGCGAGGCCGACGTGGCCGCCTACGTACGGCGCCTGGGCGAGCTGCCCGGTGCGGCCTCTGCCGCTCCGCCGCGCTACCTGGGCGAGCGCACCTGGCAGGTCGACGTGCTGCCCGCCGCGCCGGAGCTCGCGCGGTCGTCGCTGGATCTCGTCGGCGAGGTGCGCTCCGAGCCCGCACCGGGCGGGACGCTGGTCGGCGGGCAGTCGGCACGCTTTGTCGACCAGCAGGACGGCCTGGGCGACCGCCTGCCGCTGGCCCTGGCGGTGCTGTGCCTGACCACGCTGGGGCTGCTGTTCGCCATGACGGGCTCGCTGATCCTGCCGGTCAAGGCCCTGGTGATGAACCTGCTCACCGTCTGTGCCGCCTTCGGCCTGCTCGTGCTGATATTCCAGGACGGCCGGCTGGAGGGCCTGCTCGACTACACCAGCCAGGGTGGCCTGGAGTCCACCCAGCCGCTTGTCCTGCTCGCGCTGGTCTTCGGCCTGTCCACCGACTACGGCGTGTTCCTGCTCTCGCGCATCAAGGAGGAGCACGACCGGGGCGCCTCCACCGACGACGCGGTGGCCCTCGGGCTGCAGCGCACCGGGCGGATCGTCACGGCCGCCGCCGTGCTCTTCTGCGTGGCCATCGGGGCCTTCGCCACCTCCGAGATCGTGTTCATCAAGGAGGTCGGACTGGGCACCGCCGCCGCCGTGCTCATCGATGCGACGATCGTGCGCGCCCTGCTGGTCCCCGCGCTCATGAAGCTCCTGGGCGACTGGAACTGGTGGGCCCCCGCGCCGCTGCGCCGCCTGCACGGGCGGAGCGGGCTGCGCGAGGAGGCGGCGCCGGGGCCGGCCTGAGGCCGATCGCCGGACGGAGCACGGCCGTGGAAGCTCAGTCCCCGCCGGCGATCCTGAGAAACGCCTGCGCCCGGCGCTTGTCGCGCTGGGCGCGGCGCTGTTCCTCGGAGTCGTCCTCGGCCGAGGACTCGGCCTCCTCGGCGCGGCGCAGGCGGTCCTCGAGGTCGCCGCGGTCGAGGTCCTCGGGCGGCTTGGCCTCCTCGACCAGGAGCAGCACGCGGCCGTCGGCCACCTGGAGGTAGCCCTCGCCCTGGGCGAAGCGCACGATGTCCGACTCGCCGCGGTACAGGCGCAGCTCGGTCGGGTCGAGCATGCCCAGCAGGGGCTGGTGGCGCGCGCGGATGCCGATCGAGCCCACCCCGGTGCGGGTGGACACCAT
>DASZCY010000114.1:0-2961 GCA_035942615.1 Solirubrobacteraceae bacterium
CCGAAGCTCTGGAACGTCACGGCCAGGCGCGAGGTGGGCTGGCGAGGCAGGAGCTCGTCGGCGATGCGCCGGCGCAGCGTGGAGGCCTTCAAGCCGGAGGTGTCGATGACCAGGTCGGCCGCGCCGCGCAGCGGCGCCAGCAGCTCGCGCTCGTGGGCGATGCCCGCGGCCACGGAGCCGTGCGGGGCCAGGGGGTGGCGCCGGCGGGTCTCCTGGTAGCGCGTCAGCAGCGTCGGCTCGTCGGCATCCAGGAACAGCACGCGATGGCGCGGGCCGGCCACGCGCAGATCCTCCAGCACGGCGCGCAGCGCCTCGAAGTAGTCGCCGCCGCGCACGTCGAAGACCACCGCCGCGCGCTCCACCTTCGAACCCTCGTGGACGAACAGCGCCACGAGCTGGCCGATCATCTCCGGGGGCAGGTTGTCCACGCAGAAGTAGCCCGCGTCCTCGAAGACGTTCATGGCGGTCGACTTGCCCGCGCCCGAGAAGCCCGTGATGACCACGAGGTCCTGCAGGCGCGAGATGGGCAGCGCCTGGAATTCCTGGGTGGTGGCGGTCATGCGGGGCAGTGTGCCGGGTCAGCGCACGGTGCGGTGCAAGATGGCGTGAAGCTCGCGGGCGACCTTCGGGGGAAGGCCCCGCACGCCCTCGAGCTCCTCCCGGGTGGCGGCCACGACCGCGTCGGGCGAGCCGAAGTGGTTGAGCAGCGCGCGCTTGCGCGCGGGGCCGATGCCCGACAGGTCGTCGAGGATCGAGGAGGTCAGCTCGCGGTCGCGCCGCGAGCGATGATGGGTTATGGCAAAGCGATGGGCCTCGTCGCGCACGCGCTGGAGCAGTTGCAGGGCGGCGGCGTCGTGGCCCAGCGTCAGCGCCTCGCGCCGGCCGGGCAGGAAGACCTCCTCCACCCGCTTGGCCAGCGAGACGACCGCGACCCCGCGCTCGCGGAAGGCCTGTAGGGCACGCATGCCGGCGGCGAGCTGGCCGCGCCCTCCGTCGATGACGATCAGCGAGGGCAGTGTGGCGAAGCTCTCGTTGCGCTTGGGGTCGTGGGGCGAGAGGTCCTGCTGGCGCTCCCACTGGGCCAGGCGGCGGCCCAGCACCTCCTCCATGGCCTGGAAGTCGTCGGGCACGCCCTCCTGCGTGGAGCGCACCGTGAAGCGGCGGTAGTCGCTCTTCTTGGGGGCTCCGCCCTCGAAGACCACCATCGAGGCGGTGGTGTTGGTGCCCATCAGGTTGGAGATGTCAAAGCACTCGATGCGCACCGGGAGCGCGTCGAGCCCGAGGGCGTCCTGCAGGGCGTCGAGGGCCTCCACGCGCTGCTGGCGGCGGCGCTCGACCTTGAGGCGCTCCTGGTCGAGCGCCAGACGGGCGTTGCGCTCGGCCAGGTCGAGGATGCGCCGCTTGTCGCCGCGCTCGGCCGCGCGCAGCTCCATTCGCCCTCCGCGGCGCTGGCCCAGGGCGACGGCGAGCGCCTCACGGTCGGGCAGCTCGCCCTGCACGATGATCTGGGCGGGGATCGAGGTGGCTCCCGAGTAGAACTGCAGCAGAAACTGCTGGGCGACCTCCCCGACGCCGTCGGCGGCCTCGTTGGCCAGGTAGAAGGACTGGCGGTCGCTGAGCACGCCGTCGCGCACCTGGAAGACCTGCGCGTTGGCGTCGGTGCCCTCGACGGCGACGGCCACCGCGTCGAGCGTGCCCACCGCCTCGTTGGCCACGCGCTGGCGCGCCATCAGGCTCTGAACCGATCTGAGGCGGTTGCGCTCCAGGGCGGCGGTCTCGAACTCCTGGGCGGCGGCGGCCTCCCGCATGCGCCGCTCGAGGTCGCGCTCGATCTCGCGCAGGCGGCCCTGGAGGAAGGCGATCACCCCGTCGATGGCGTGGCGGTACTCCTCCTTGGAGACGTGGTCCACGCACGGCGCGCCGCAGCGCTTGATGTAGAAGTCCAGGCACGGCGAGCCGCTGCGCCGCCCCGGCTGGGCGCCGTTGCACGAGCGCAGCAGGAAGATCTTGCCCAGCAGCTCCAGGGTGCTGCGCACGCGCTTGGCGCTGGAGTAGGGACCGAAGTACAGGCGGGTGCGCCGGTGGCGCTCGCGCGTGAAGTACACCCGCGGGAAGTCCTCGTCCATCGAGATGGCGATATACGGATAGGACTTGTCGTCGCGCAGGCGGATGTTGAAGCGCGGCTGGTACTGCTTGATGAAGTTCTGCTCGGCCAGCAGCGCCTCGGACTCGCTGGATACCAGGAGGAACTCGATGTGGTCGACCAGGTCGCGCAGCTGGACCTCGCCGCGGGTCACGGAATGCGAAAAGTGCCCCGCGACCCGCTTGCGGATCGACTTGGCCTTGCCCACGTAGATGACCTTCCCGCGGTCGTCGCGGAAGAGATAGACGCCTGGGCCGTCGGGCAGGGCACGCCGCTGCGCGGCGAGGCGGCCCCCGAGCGGGGGAGTGGCTTCGGGCGCCGTGCTCACGGGCCGAGGATAGGTCCGGCGTGCGCAGGGGTAGGCGCCGCGCGTGGCGCGTCGACCGCCCTCCGAGCAGCGCGTCGCGGAGCTGGCGCGCGAGCGCCTGGGCTTCGAGCGGCTGCGCCCCGGCCAGGCCGAGGCCGTCCGCGCGGTGCTCGGTGGGCGCGACACGCTTGCGGTCATGGCCACGGGCTCGGGGAAGTCGGCGATCTACCAGCTGGCCGGGCTGTTCCTGGACGGCCCGACCGTGGTCGTCTCACCGCTGATCGCCCTGCAGGAGGACCAGGTCGACCAGGCCGAGGGCATCCCCCATGGGCGCGCCGCGGTGCTCAACTCCACGCGTAGCAGGGGTGAGCGCGAGGCGGTGTTCGCCGGCCTAGAGGACGGCTCGCTGGAGTTCGTGCTGCTGGCTCCCGAGCAGCTGCTGCGCGAGGAGGTGCTCGAGCGCCTGGGCGCGGCCGGTGTGTCGTTGCTGGTGGTCGACGAGGCCCACTGC
>DASZCY010000115.1:0-5866 GCA_035942615.1 Solirubrobacteraceae bacterium
GCGCTGGAGCACCCGCCGGCCGGCCTTGGAGCTCATGCGGGCACGGAAACCATGTGTGCGAGCGCGCTTGCGCTTCTTGGGCTGATAGGTCCGCTTCATCGCCGCGCCGATGGTAGCCCACGCCCACCGTCCACAGGGCCCTGCACCGCCATGCACATCCTTTCGTGACACTTTCGTGCGGCAGTTGCGCGGTGCCCGGCGCACTCGCTCGGCAAGGCTCCGAAGCGGCCCGTGGGCGGTGGTACAGTGCCCGCCTCCGCGGCCCGGGCGATCCCTCCGGGACGCCTCCTCCCCGACGCGATCCTCGCTCCGAAGGAGCCGACGACCCCTGCCGTGGACCCGCAGCTCGAGTATGCCTGGCCGCTGATCCGCGCCGACCTGTGCCGGCGGATGGACGAGGCCCTCTTCGGGGTGTGGCTCGAGCCGCTGCGCCCGCGCTCGCTCGACGGGCTGCACCTCGTGCTCGAGGCCCCAGAGACCATCCGGGCTTGGGTGGCCGACCGCTTTGGGGCGGTTCTGCACGCCAGCGTGACCTCCGTCCTTGGTCCACGGGCGCAGGTCGAGGTCGTCGCCGCGCACGCCGGCAGAGGGGCCCCCGCCGCCCCGCCGGCCGGGCGCAACCCCTCTCCCGTCGGCCGGCGGGCCGAGGTGGAAGGCGACACCCTCAACCCCAAGTTGACGTTTGACCAGTTCGTCATCGGCGACGCCAACCGCTTCGCGCACGCCGCCGCGCTCGCAGTTGCCGAACTCCCGGCCGAGGCCTACAACCCCCTCTTCCTCTACCGCCCCCCCGGCGTGGGCAAGACCCATCTGTTGCAGGCCATCGCCAACTACCTGCACAGCTACGACAGCGGCCTCGCGGTGCGCTACGTCACCGTAGAGGCCTTTACCAACGCCTTTCTGGCCGCGCTGCAAGCCAGGGAAGCCGAGCGCTTCAAGCAGGCCCTGCGTGGCGTCGACGTCCTGTTGGTCGACGACGTCCAGTTCCTGGAGCGCAAGGCCCGCACCGAGGAGGAGTTCTTCCATACCTTCGATGCGCTGCATCGAGCAGGCGCCCAGCTTGTCGTGACCTCCGACCGTACGCCGGGCAACCTCGGAGGCCTGGAGGAGCGCCTGCGCGAGCGCTTTGGCGCCGGCCTGGTGGCCGACATTGCCGCGCCAGATCACGCCCAGCGCCTCGCCGTGCTACGCAAGCGCGCCGACCACGACGGCGTCCGCTTGGACGACGACGGTGTCCTGGACGTCATAGCGGGGCGGATCACCGACAACGTCCGCGCGCTCGAGGGTGCACTCATCCGCGTAGTGGCCTACCACTCGCTCACGGGCCGGCCTGTCGACGCGGCCACCGCCACCGAGGTCCTCGACGGGCTGTACGGCCGCGAGGTGCGCACCGCACCACCCGCGATTACCGTCGAGCACGTCCAGGCACTGACCGCCCAGGCCTTCGGGGTCCCGCCAGACGCTCTGCTGTCCACGGACCGCTCAGCCGCCGTGGCCTGGACCCGCCAGGTGGCCATGTTCCTGGCGCGTGAACACACCGGACAGAGCCTGCCCGCCATCGGTCGCCACTTCGGCGGGCGCACGCATACCACCGTGCTCAACGCCTGCCGGCGCGTCGCCCAGCGCCTCGAAAAGGACGCGGAGGCACGCAAGGTCGTGGACCGTCTGCGCGCGAGGCTCACCGACCCCGCGGGATGACCGGCGCTCCTGACAGACTTCGCCGCCCGGTGCACAGCTCCTGCGTCACCGATTCCCGCACCGTGCGGGCACCTTGCGTCGCCGTGCACATCCTCACAACCCTGACGACTTCTCCCAAACCATGAGGTGGTCATCGTGAAGCTCTCGCTGCCGACCGCCCAGCTTCTGGCCCAGCTGGGCACCGTCTCGCGCGTAGCGTCCACCCGCAGCGCTGTCCAGGCTCTCTCCGGTGTCCAGTTCATCGCCTCCGAGCGGGCCGAGGTGCGGGCCACCGACATGGACGTAGGCCTGCGCGTCCCGCTGGCGGCCGACGTCGAGCGTGAGGGCACCGTCGTGCTGCCGGCGCGGCTCGCCCTCGACGTCGCGCGCTCCCTGCCGGGCGAGCGGACCAGTCTCGAACTGCGCGGGGGTCAGGGCGACGTGGAGCTGGTTTCGGGCAGCGCCACCTTCCACCTGCGCACGCTGCGCACCGAGGACTTCCCGCCCTTTCCCGAGCCTGCCGAGAGCGACACCACCGTGAGCGTCCCCACTCGCGCGTTCGTGGAGACGGTCGGGATGGTCGCCCGCTCGGCCTCACGGGACGAGACACGCCCAATCCTTACGGGGGTGCTGGTGTCGGCCTCGGGCACCGAGGTGCGGATGGTCGCCACCGACTCTTACCGCCTCAGCGTCAAGGAGACGCGTCTGGAGACGCCGCTGGACGGCTCGCTGGAGGCCAACGTCCCTGCTCGGGCGCTGCAGGAACTCGTCCGGGTGGCGACAGCCACAGAGGCCGAGGCGCTCAGCGTCACCGTACGACAGAACCAGGTCGTCTTCGGCGTCGGCGACGTGGTGCTGTCCTCGCGTCTCATCGACGGGCAGTTCCCCAACTACCGACAGCTGCTGCCCGACAGCTACGACCACGAACTGCGGCTGGCCGGCGGCGAGCTCACCGAGGTGGTGCGGCGCATGAGCCTGATGGCCCAGAAGAACGCTCCGTTGCGCCTGCGCTTCGCCGAGGGGGAGCTGACCGTCAGCGCGCAGACCCCAGACGTGGGGGAGGCCACCGAGTCGCTTCCGGTCCCGTTCACCGGCGAACCGTTCGAGATCGGCTTCAACCCTGAGTTTCTGCGCGACGGGTTGGAGAGCGTCGAGTCCGGCGACCTCGTTCTTAAGCTCATCAGCCCGATCCGTCCCGGGCTGATCGAAGCGGGCGACGACAGCGGCTTCCTCTATCTGATCATGCCGATCCGGCTCAACGTGTAACAGCCGAGCTTGGCTCGGTCGGCGAGCGCACCCATGATCGTCACCACCCTGCGCCTGCGCGACTTTCGCACTTACGCGAGCGCGGAGGTGGCTCTGGGCTCGGGCCTTACGGTGGTCCATGGTCCCAACGGCGCGGGCAAGACCAACCTGCTGGAGGCGCTGTACTTCGGCTGCACGGCGCGCTCGTGCCGGACGGCCAACGAGCGCGAGATGGTGCGCTTTGACGCGCAGGCGGCACGGGTGGAGGTGGGAACCGCCGACGCCCAGGGCCGCGCGCACACGCTGGCGATCGGCTTCCAGCCGGGTCAGCCCAAGCGCATGCAGGTCGATGGTGGCGTGGTGGAGCAGCTGACCGGGGCGCCCGTCCGCCCTCTGGTGTCCGTCTTCCTGCCCGACCGCCTGGAGTTGGTCAAGGGGCCCCCCGCGCTGCGACGCTCGCACCTCGATCAAGTGGTGGCCGCTGCGCGTCCGGCCCGGGCAGCCACGCGGCGAGCCTACGCCCAGACCTTGGCGCAGCGCAACGCGCTCCTGGCGCGGGTGCGTGCCGGCCGCGCCTCTCGGGCGGCGCTGCCGACCTGGGACGCGGAGCTGGCCCGTCACGGCGTGGCGCTGCGCGACGACCGGGCGGCGGTCGTGGCCGAGCTGGCCGGGCCCTTCACCCGAGCGGCGGCCGAGCTGGGGCTGTGTGGCGCTGCCGAGCTGAGCTTCCGTGCGCGCTCGCAAGCCACCACTGCGCGCGAGCTCGCCGGGGAGCTGGCCGAGCGCGTCGACGCCGACCTCGAGCGCGGGTTCACCGGGCATGGTCCTCACCGCGATGACCTCGCGTTGCGCCGCGAGGGCCGCGAACTGCGCGTCTATGGCTCGCAGGGGGAGCAGCGCCTCGGGTTGCTCGCGCTCCTGCTGGCCGAGCGCGAGGTGCTGGGGGCCGTCCGTGGTGGGCCTCCGCTGCTGCTGTTGGACGACGTCATGAGCGAACTGGATCGCGATCGTCGTGGGGCGCTGGCCACCCGCCTCGCCCGCGACGGGGGCCAGAGCGTGCTCACCACCACCGATCTGGCCCACGTGCCCCAGATCGCCGGTGTGCAGGCGACGTGCCTGGCCGTGCACGGCGGGACGATCCTCGCCGGGGCCTTCCCGGCGCGGGAGGCCGCGTGAAGCACCGTCGTGTTCCCGTCCCGCTCGCGGGGGCGGTTGAGGCTGTGAGCCGTCGCGTCGCCCCGGCGACCCTCCTGGCCGACGTCCAGCGGATCTGGCCGCAGGTCGCCGGCCGGGCCATCGCCGCCCAGGCCGAGCCCGTCGCCGAGCGCGGCGGCGTGGTGACGGTGGCTTGCGCCTCGTCGGTGTGGGCTGCCGAGCTCGACCTGCTGGCTCCGGGTCTGGTCGAGAGGCTGAACGGCGCACTGGGGGCTGCCCGGGTGCGATCCCTGCGCTGCCGTGCCGGTACGGGGGTCCGCGCACGGTGACGCTATCACGCTTTCGTGCTTTTTGCAGCACTTTTGTGACTTCGGCAGCCCGAAGTGAAGGGCTCTCCTGTGCTAATCTCATGACATCTGTCTCGATCGCCCCGGCCGTGCCGCGGACGCGCGGAGCCGGGGCGTTCTGACGTTTACGGAGACCCTGCCTTGGCCCCTGACGACACCGCCGACCAACACACGAGCTACGACGCCCAGGACATCACCGTCCTCGAGGGCCTCGAGGCCGTACGCAAGCGACCGGGCATGTACATCGGCTCCACCGGCGTGCGTGGCCTGCACCACCTGGTGGGGGAGGTCGTTGACAACTCCGTGGACGAGGCGCTGGCCGGCCACTGCACCTGTGTCGAGGTCACCGTCCACCCCGACAACTCCGTGACCGTGCGCGACGACGGGCGCGGGATCCCGGTGGCCGTGATGGAGAAGGAGGGCAAGCCGGCCGTCGAGGTGGTGCTCACCGTTCTCCACGCGGGCGGCAAGTTCGGCCAGGGCGGGGGGTACAAGGTCTCCGGGGGACTGCACGGCGTCGGTGTCTCGGTGGTCAACGCCCTGTCGGAGTCGTTGCATGTCGAGATACGCCGCGACGGGTCGAGCTGGATCCAGGACTACGTGCGTGGCGTCCCCCAGGGCCCGCTCGCCCAGGCCGGGCCCACCGACGAGCACGGCACGCAGATCACCTTCCTGGCCGACGGGGACATCTTCGACGAGGTGGCAGACCTCGACTTCGACATCCTCGAGACGCGCCTGCGCGAGACCGCCTTCCTGACGCGCGGCCTGCGCATCGTGCTGCGCGACGAGCGCGGAAACGGGCGCGAGGTGGAGTTCCGCTACGAGGGGGGCATCGAGGACTTCGTCGCCCACCTCAACGCCAACAAGGAGGCTATCGGGCGCAAGGTGATCTTCTTCGAGGGCGAGAGCGACGAAGGTTCGGTGGAGGTGGCCATGCAGTGGAACACCACCTACCAGGAGTCCATCTTCTCCTTTGCCAACAACATCAACACCCATGAGGGCGGCGCGCACCTGTCGGGCTTTCGCTCGGCGCTGACCCGCACCATGAACGCGTATGCGCGCAAGGCGGGCGAGCTCAAGGAGCGCGACGAGAACCTCACGGGCGAGGACATACGCGAGGGCCTCACCGCGGTGGTCTCGGCCAAGCTGGCCAACCCGCAGTTCGAGGGCCAGACCAAGACGAAGCTGGGCAACCCAGGCATGGAGGGCTTCGTGGCCTCCATCGTCAACGCCCGCCTGAGCGAGTTCCTCGAGGAGAATCCCCGAGAGGCGAGCGCGGTGATCCGCAAGGCCGTGCAGGCCTCCCAGGCGCGGGCCGCCGCGCGCCACGCGCGCGACTTCACGCGGCGCAAGTCCGCGCTGGAGAACTCCCCGCTACCGGGCAAGCTGGCCGACTGCTCGGTCAAGGACCCATCGCTGACCGAGCTCTTCGTGGTGGAGGG
>DASZCY010000116.1:0-2403 GCA_035942615.1 Solirubrobacteraceae bacterium
GATCTACACGCTGCACGGCACCGCGGTGGCCTCCCCCGCCGGCACCCGCCGGCTCACCGGGGTCACCGCCCAGGGCATGACCGCCTGCCCGTGCGCCCAGGGGCTGGTGGCCGGGCGCGCGCGGGAGCGCCTGCACGACGAGGGCTTCGACGAGGCCCAGATCGGGCGGATCCTCGAAGCGGTGCCCGTGGCCACCCACAACCAGCGCGGGCTGGGCACGCTGCACGTCGGCTGCCCCGAGGGCTCGACGGCCGACATTCCCGCCCACACCCTGCTGGCCATCGTGGAGGACGCCATGAGCTCAGAGGTCTATGAGCTGATGAAGCGCGCCGACGAGGCCAGCGTGGTCGAGAAGGCCCACCGCCGCCCCCGCTTCGTCGAGGACTGTGTCCGCGAGATGATCGGCGGCGTCGTCGAGCGTCTGAACTTCCTCGACGACGATGCCTTCGTCTCCGCTCGCCAGCAGAACCTGGAGACGATCCACCAGCACGATGTCGTCGCCGAGCGCTTCGGCCTGCTGGGCGAGCTGCGCCATGAGCTGGACACCGCGGAGCACGCCGCCCATCACACGTCGTTACGCGAGTGGCTGGACGCAGCTCCCGTCTGACTCCCCTCCCGACCCGGGCACCGCTTTGGCCGCGCCGGAGCTGCCCCCTCAGGCCTTCAGGCGCCGGCCGGTGGCGAACAGCCGCGCGCTCCACGCCACCACGAGGCCGGCCAGCGCCGCGGTCACGCCCAGCGACAGTCCGACGGGCACATCTGCACTGCCCAGGAACCCGAAGCGCATGGCCTGTACGAGGTAGAAGATCGGGTTGAGATGGCTGAGCTGCTCCCACGGAGAGGGCAGCGACTCGACCGAGTAGAAGACGCCTCCCAGGAAGGCCAGGGGGAGGATCGCGATGCTGTTGACCGCCATGTGATGGTCGAAACTTTCGGCGTAGATGCCCACCACCACGCCGAGGGAGCCGAACAGCACGCAGAGCAGCGCGATGGCGGCGAGCAGGACGAACGGCTGAGCGATGCCCACCGGGGTGACGAGCAGGGAGGCCGCCATCAGCGCGGCGCCGACGGCCAGCGCACGCACCACGCCGCCGATGGTCAGCCCGACGTTGACCTCCCACGCGCGCAGGGGCGCGGCCAGGACATCATGGATGTAGTGCTCGAACCGCGCCTGAAAGACCGAGCTGGCGTTGTTGGAGTAGGCCGCCTGCACCATGGCCATGGCGATCAGGCCGGGGACGATGTAGGCGTCGTAGGAGATGCCGTCGACCGAGTCGATGCGCCCGCCCAGCGACAGGCCGAAGACCACGATGAACAGAAGACTGGCCAGTACGGGAGCCGCGATGGTCTGCAGCCACAGCTTGAGCACGCGATGGGTCTCGCGAGTGGCCAGTGCGGCCAGGCCGCGGCGGTGGGCCGGAACGGCCGCCATCAGCGGCCCTTGCGCGCGCGCACATCCTTGGGCTCGCTCAGCTCCACCGACGCCAGGACCCCCGCAAGCTCGCCGACACGACGCTGGGAGGGCTGGCGGGCGGTGGTGACCGTGACCCCATAGGTTCGCCATGCCGTTGCGCCCGCCAGCAGCAGCACCCGGACCTCGCGGCCCGCCTTCAGCCGTCCGCTGATCTCGATGGTGTCCACCGCCTCGGTGCCCAGCCGGCCTCGGGCGCGGCGCAGGACGTTGTCGTTCTTCAACGCGTCGCGGATGGTGCGCTCAAGCGCGCGGCGCACGTCGTCGGTGCGCCCGGGAGCCTCGGGGGCAGCGAAGGTGGCGGTCACGCTGCCTTCCGGGCTGCTCAGCCGCAGGACCTTGCCGGCCGTGCGCACGTCCCAGTCCTCGGGATAGAGAAGCGAGAGGCCCAGCGGGGGGACGAAGGCCTGACGCAGCGGCTCGGTCGGGCCGTCCTGGTCGCGGACGGAGCCATCGTCGCCTCCCAGCCCGGGAGCGAGCACGATGATCGCCACCACGGCGCCCGCCGCAAGCAGGAGCGCCCCCGCGAGGCGGGGGCGCTCCTGGACCAGCTTGCGGATGGCGCTCACGGCGCTCCGGGCAGCTCCCCGCGCCGGCGCAGGAGGAGGCCGCCAGCCAGCGCCAGCGCGCCGGCGAGCACGATCCCGAGAACGTCCGTCCCCGAGAAGGGCAGGCCCGCCGCACGGGCGCCGCCGTCGGACTCCGAGTCGTCGCTGCGCGACGAGCACTGCGGGTCGGAACCGAAGTCGACACGCCCATCGCCGTCGTTGTCGATCCCGTCCGCGCACTGCGCATCGGCGCCGCCGCCACCGGGGCCACCGGACTCTGAGTCGTCGCTGGCCGACGAGCACTGCGGGTCGGAACCGAAGTCGACACGCCCGTCGCCGTCGTTGTCGACCCCGTCCGTGCACTGCGCACCGCCGCCGCCGCCG
>DASZCY010000117.1:0-11906 GCA_035942615.1 Solirubrobacteraceae bacterium
ACGCGGGCCGTCGCTGCTGCTATCGCGTGCGCAGGGTGAGCCGGTCGCGGGTGAAAGCGCTGCGTCCCTCCGTGTCACGGCTGGTGATGAACACGTTGAGAGGAACGCGTCGCACGGTGCGCAGCGCCGCCGCGTTGCGACGCGAAACGATCAGCCGCGTCGTGCGCCGCCCACCGCCGGGGATCTGAAAGGGCTTGGTGCCCAGCGTGATGCGCTGACGCGCGCCGCCCGGCCGACGCACCCGCCCGGCGGTGCGCAGCTTGACGGTGCCCGAGCACACAGAGCCCCTCGGGCAGCGCAGCTGAAAGCGGACCACGCGGCCTAGCAGCCGCGTCGAGCTTGTCACCGCCGTCACGCGCGGGGGCACGGCGACGGTCACCGCGTCAGAAGCGGCCCCCAGGCACGCGCCTGACTGGCCGACCAACGCGCGGTAGCTCGCCGTCTGCGACGGGCGGATCGTGCTGGCGAAGTCGCCCTGCGCATCGGTGCGAGTCGTGGCGATCGTCGCATACCGCGACGCGCCGGTCCCGCGCCGCTGCAAGGCGACCGGCTGCCCGGCCTGGCAGGCCTGCGGGTTGGAAAAGGCCTCCACCGCGCCGCTGAGGCGCACCGCGGTGCCGCTCGCGACGCTCGCCTTGCTCGCCGACAGTTCAACCACACGCCCCGCGATCGCCGCCGCGCTCGCACCCGGCGGGCCAGTGGGCCCCTGCGGACCGCCCGGCGCCGGCGGCTGGCCCGGCGCCGGCGCCGGCGAGTTGTCGCTGCGGAAGATGAAGAACCGTCCCTGGGTCTGGCCGGCGGCGCCGCTGGCTCGGAACGCACCCACGCCGAAGTCCAGGAACCCATCGCCGTTGACATCGCCCAGCGGTTCGATCGAGTCGCCGAAGGCGCTCTCCACCTGGCCGTCTGGGTTCGCGATGCTCTGGAGGACCGTCTCGGTGGCTGCGTTGAAGAAGTGGATGTCCGTGGCCGTCTGCTGCTGCACCTGCTGGACCAGGTTCGGGCCCGAAGCACCGACCAAGACCTCGTTTGCCGGGGTGGCCGGGCCACCGACGAGGTCCCCGACGCCCGCGACGGATCCACCGAAGTTCTTCTCGGTGATCGCCGGCGTCGGGTCGTCAAGGCGAGCGAAGTTGGTCAACGCACCTCTGATGTTGCCGTTCATGACATAGCCTCGCCCTTGTGCGACGTACCTCCCGTTCTGGTTGGGGGCCGCCAGGAAGACGTCGGGCTGGCCGGTGTCGCCCAGATCACCCACCGGGAGAGTCTGCTCGAACGTCCCTCCGAAACCCGCTCCGCGCTGCAGCTCGGGATGGTGGTACTCGAACAGAACCGAGCCGGTCGCCCCGTCGATCAGGAAGGCCATGCCGACGCCGGTGAGCGACGGGTCCGGGTCACGGACGGGAAGGTCGACGCCTGGTGAGGAAGCGACGAAATCAGGGCGCCCGTCAGGGGTGTTCGTGGTCGATGCAGCAGGACACCTGTCCCCGGCGGGGATTGCGGCGACGGTACACCTTCCGAGATCGCCCACCGGCAGCAGGTCGTTGCCGAAGGACTCGGGGTTTGCGCCGGACTGCGGGTCGTCGGCCTGCGCCGCCGGGTTCTTGAGCGTCCTGACCGTCTCACCCGCGCCCACGCCGTCGAGGATCTCGCTCGGGTTGGACCCGGCGATGTCCTCTCCCCGGTAGATGTAGACCCGGCCGGCTGAGGCGCACGTCGCCCCGGTCGTGTTCGCGCAGTGCGAGCCAGGGAAGGCGGTCGTGGTGGTTTCCGTGTACCGGCGCGCGCTGAGCACGAGGTCAGGCCTGCTGCCGCCGTCCATGTCGCCGATGCGCACCGCCTCGGGTAGCGAGTCGCTCCCGGAGGTGGGCGGGCAGGGACCTACGCCGAGGTTCCCCGCGCAACCCGACATCCCCACGGGCGTGAGCAGCTCGCGGCCGAACCCCTGCCCGGCCTGGCGGTCTGCGGGCGGAGTGTCGATGCGCTTGAGCACCGCGCGGGTGGCCCCGTCGAGGACGTAGTTGCGCCCCGCATCCGTCACGCCGCCCACGTCGACGCCGGTGGCCCCGACCAGAAGCTCCGGGACGCCGTCCGGAGGACCGACTGTTGAGGGACAGGTCTGGCCGGAGGTCCCGCCCGCACAGCTCCCGAGGTCCGAGAACGGCGCGGAGCCGCGATCGTTGCCCGCGTACCATATGCCCAACAGGCCGAACTGCGCCCTGGCGCCCTCTCCACCAGGGTCCGGAGCGGGGATGGTGTCCAGGACCTGCCCCGTCGCTCCGCTGTACACGAAGACCTGCCCATCCTGATTGAAGCCCGGCACCTGAGGCACGAGCAGATCTGGGGCGCCATCCCGGTTCAAATCACCGACGGCGTTCATCCCCAGCGAGAACAGGCCACCCGGCACGGGGTTAGGACTGTCGATTCGCTGGACCTGGTAGGTCCGCGGCAGGCCCGGCCCGGCAGCGAGCACGGGCGCCGATCCCAGCGCCCCGACGATCGACACTGCGCCAATCAGCGCACCAAGGCTCGTCCAAGCTCGTCGATGACTCACGCGTTCTCCCAGTTTGTGACCTGACGTATGCGGCCCGAGCCGCCCGCCAAGCGCTCCTCCGCCCGTGAAGCTACAGTGGCCGTTCCGGCCCGGGTAGGTGCGCGCTCCATATAGCTCTGCCTCGGTCCGACCCCTAAACCAGAGTTCACCGTGGTGGTAGGTCCGTTCCGTCCGGTCGGGATACCAACTCGTCACCTTCGCGGGTGTCGCCGCGCTCGCCCGAAGCCGCGACGTGGAACTGCTCGCGGCGGCTCCGGGTATTGCACCGAGAGCCCGGCTCCGTGCTCTGCCCTTTTCCTACGGCATCGATCTCAGAACATGTAGGGCAGGACTTCGGCGGCGCCCAGGGTGTACCAGACGCCGAAGGCCAGGCTCAGGACCCCGAGGCCGGGCGTCAAGCGGTCCCGCAGGGCGACGGTGCGGCCGGACAGCATGAGGCCGAAGCAGGTCGTCGCCACCGCCATCGAGACGGCCGTGAAGGCGGCGAAGAGCAGGAGCGCGACCGTGCCCTGGACCGCGCTCGGGATCGCGGCCAGAAGCACGAGGCCCACGCCGGCGCTCCCGCCGACGCCGTGGACGAGCCCGACGCCGAACGCCTGGGCGCCCGACCGGCTCACCGGCGCAGGATGGGGATGGCTGTGCTCACCGGCCATCTCGTGCACGTGGAGGTGACTGTGCTCCACGTCGCCGTGGAGATGGGGATGAGCGTGGACACGACTGCGGTGCAACCGCAGCAGCAGCCGGATCGCCAGGCCGATGATGAGGACGCCGACCAGGACCTCCGCCACGCGCTGCGCGGCCTCCGGGAGATACCGGTCGAACAGCACGATCGGCAGACCGAGAAGGATGAGGGTCATCGCGTGTCCGCTGCCCCAGGCAAGGCCCACCCCGGCAGCCTGGCGCGCGGTTCGCCGCTGCCGGCCGTCCCCGGCCATGATCGTGACGACCGCGGTGAGGTGATCGGGGTCGGTGGCATGTCGGAGCCCGAGCAGGATGGCCACGAGGGCCACGACCAGGAAGGCGTTGCCTCCGGCGAGCTCGGCGATGTGCTCGTCAAGTCCCAGCATGGGGATGCTCCGTCTGGGAGTGAGTGCAGGCGACCGACGCGGCGCAGGCCGCGCAGAGGGCGACGAGCGGGAGGTGCGTGAACCGGGCCTCGTGACCGCCGGCGGAGCGGATGGCGTCGCGAACTTCGTCGGGGACCTGCGCAAGCACCAGCCGTCGCGCTGTTGTCGACCGCAGGCCATGGTCGCGCAGCACTCGCTCGGCCGTTTCGAGTGTCGCCGCCAGGCGGGCAGGAGAGAGCCGCGAGGCGGTCACAGGATCTCCGGGAACGCGGAGAGGGTCAGCAGGAAGCCGGCGCCGACGATGACCACCGCGGACACCGCCGGCAGGGCGACGGTCACTCGGGCGGGGATGCGCAGCCGCGTGACGAGCCCACGCGACCTGACGACCATGAGGCCGAGAACGGTGAGCGTGGCCGCGAGGCCCAGGCTGAAGGCGACGATGAGCAGCAGGCCCAGCGCCACTTGATGTTGGGCCAGCGCACCGAGGAGGACCACCAGTGCGGACGGACAGGGGATGAGACCGGCGGCCGTGCCCATCCCGATCAATCCTCGCCAGGTCAACCGGTCGGGCATGTGTTGGTGATCGTGATGGGCTTGCGCGTGGCCGTGGCCGTGCGAGTGCCCGTGACCGTGCGAATGGCCGTGGCCGTGCGAATGGCCGTGGCCGTCCCCGTGCCCGTGGGAGTGGCCGTGCGAGTGGCCCCCGGACGTTCCCTGCCGTCGCCAGGAGCGCATCCGCGAGCGCAGCACGCCTGCGCCGATGACGACGACGAGGAGGCCCGATACGAGGGTCAACCACGGGTACAGGTCCTCGGGCAGGAGGTACTGCGACAGCGCGAGCGTGACGACCCCGAGCGCGAAGACGCCGATCGTGTGGGTGGTCGTGACCGTCGCGCCGAGGGCGACCGCATGGCGCGCAGTTCCGCGCGTGCCGACGAGGTAAGCGGCGACCATCGCCTTGCCATGGCCCGGTGAAAGAGCGTGAAGAGCTCCCCACGCGAACGCCGCCAGCAGCAGGAAGAGCAGGACGCCTCGGCCGGCAGTGGCGTCCTCGAAGACGGCCGCGAAGCCGTCGCCGGCCCCCGAGCGGGTCGTCACGGTCTGCTCTCCCGGCGCCTCGGGCGCGACGAGCGTGCCGTCGCCGGGGCGCACGTCGAAGCCGGCCCGCCGCACGTCCAGCGGGCTCTTCAGGAGCTCGTCGGGGTAGGAGCGCAGTCCGTCGGTCGGGTCGCCGGAGGCGACGCTCGAGCGCACGGCCGTCCGCTCGCCCGGCTCCGCCACGATCGCCCTCCAGCCCACGCGTCGGGCGAACGTCTCGTCGCGCAGCTCGACGCGGCGAGGATCGGCGACCGGCGCGCTGAGCTGGAGCTCGAGGCGGGTGGTCGTCAGTCCGCCCTGGCCCGGTGGGTGGGTGAGTCTGGCGCCCGGCGCGGGCCGCAGAGGGATCCGGCGCCCGTTGACCGACAGCCACAGGCCGCGGGCGATCTCCGTCCGCGTGCGCTCGAGGACCTCGGCGCCGGAGAGCCGGCGCTGCTGGAAGGTCGGGATCTCCGCCTCGTCGAGGATGTAGCGGACGTCGACGCGGTCGTCGGAGATCGCGACCCGTGCGACGTGGTTGACGGTGAAGTTGCCCAGCGGGTGAGCGCTCGCCGCCGGAGCGAGCAGGGCGAGCGCCAGAGCGCAAGCGGCTGACACGCGAAGCACCGTCTTTACCATTACAGCCTTTTCAGGACCCGCTGGGCACGCGGCCCGTAGAGCGGCGAGAAGCGCGGATTGCGGGCCAGCGAGCGGCGCAGCAGCCGGCGGGCCTCGGTCGTCCGACCGGCATCGCGGGCGGTGATCCCCGCGTGGTAGAGGACGAGCGGGTCGCGCCATCCGAGCTTCAGCGCCCGCCGAGCAAAGCGAAGCCCCTCGGCCGGACGCCCCGCGCGGGTGAGCGCCCACCCCAGCGCGTCGGCCGAACGAACGCTGGGGGCGGCGGCCCAGGCGCGCCGTGCGAGCGACACCCCCCGCTCGGCGCTGCCGTGATCGGCCTCGAAGAGCGCCAGCTCGACATCCGTGTTGACACCGCGCCCCGCGAGGAGTCGCTGTTGGACGCGGACGAGGTCGAAGTCGTCGCGAGCGTCGCGGCGACGCCCGGCCGCGAGCTCGGTCTCTCCGAGGGCCACGACGTACTCGGGCAGGGGCAGGCGGTCGACAAGCGTGCGCAGCCGGCTGATCGCCGGAGCGAAGCGGCCGGCGGCGGCGTCGACCCGCGCCAGCCCGGCCTCGGCGGGGGCGTGATCGGGGAGGACCGCCAGCGAGGCTTCGTAGGCCCGGCGCGCACGTGTGAGGTGGCCGCGAACGAACTCGAGGTTGCCCAGGAGGGCGCGCACGTAGGCGACGTTCTCGGGTGAGCCGCCACCAGCGGACACCGCGAGGCGCATGGCTTCGGCGGCGCCCTCCAGGTCGCCGTGCAGCTCGCGGAAGTACGACACGCGGGCGTAGGACGGCAGGCTCGGCTTGCGGTCGATGAACTCCTGCAGCGCGCGCGCCGCGGCGTCGTAGCGCCCGAGCTCCACGAGGGCGTCCACGAGCACCGGAAAGGCCGCGTCGGCGTCGGGCTGCAGCCGGCGGGAGCGCTCTGCGAGCGGCAGGGCGTCGCGGAAGTCGTGGCGCGCCAGCGCGAGCGTGCCGAGACCGGTGACGGCGGTCGCGTCGCGCGGGTCGGTGCGCAGCGCGCGGCGCAGGATGCCCTCCGCGCGGGAGTAGAAGGCAGGGTCGCCGGTCTCGCGCCCCTTCTGCAGGTAGACGAGGCCGAGCGGGGCCAACGCCCGCTTGCCGTCCGGAGCGTCGCGCACGGCGGCCTGGAGGGCGGCGACCCGCTCGTCGGTGGACGCGCCGGGAGGAAGCGGCCTCGTGGCGACAGTTTCCTGCGCGGCGCGGGTGTCGTCGCTGCGCTGCAGCAGGGCGAAGAGGCCGAGCGCCAGGACGAAGGTGAGGAGGGGGACGGTGAGGGCGGGGCGGGGCATCGATGCACGAGGAGAGTTCGCCTCCCCGGGGTGTTCGTCCGAAGCGGCGCAGCGGTTTTCACCGCGGGAGGGAGCGCGCGATGCGCGCTCCCTCCGATGCGGTCGGTGTGGCGTGGCGGCTACTGGCCGCCGGGAGGCGTCGGCGAGTGTGGCGGCTCGACCCGGTTGCTGGGGTCCGAGTCGAAGCCGGACGTCGGCGGCGCGAGGTACGGGAAGCTGTCCGAGAACGCCTTGTCGTTCTGGTCCACCCCGTCGCCCAGCGGCACCTTGTTGCCCTTCAGGAACCCGGCCACGACCTGGAGCTCGATGTCGACGACGTCGTCGACGAGGCGGCGGCCGTTGGGGAAGCCCTGGTTGTCGCCGGCAAGGACCCCGAAGCGGTTCGGCGTCCCGGTCGGAGGCACGCCCATGTTGAGCTTCAGCGTGTCGGTGGGAGGGGCGCCCTTGCGGATCTGGGTGACGCCCGGAATCCCGGTGAGCAGGGCCTGGACGATGTCCGTGCGGTTGTTCTCCGGCGCGTTGACCTTGAACAGCGCGTTGAGGATCGCCGCGAGCTCCGGCTTGAGGACGAATCGGCCGAAGCGCTGGGCGTCGCCGGCGGGGGAGGTCCGGTTGTACAGATCCTTCTTGCCCAACGGGACGATCACCTCGTTGACCAGCGGGTTGCCCAGGCGCGAGACCTGGGCGAAGCTGCCGCGGGACCGGCGATTGCTGTCGAAGTCCGCGTTGGTGACCTCGAGCTTGCGCCGCTCTGTGGACGACCAGACGCCGACGACAGCGTTGGAGGACTTGGCGGATCGCACCTCGCGACCGTTGCGGGTCAGGTTGGACTGCGGGACCCGCAGGACGATCGCCTGGGTCGACAGGCCGGAGAAGTCGTCCTTGCCGCCACCCTGGTTGCCCGTGCCCCTGCGGATGTTCAGTGCATCGAACGTGGCGCCGAGGTCCACGAAGAAGGGATCGTCACGCTGGCCTGCGAAGACCCTTCTGCCGCCCGACAGGTTGCGGGTCGCCTGGCGCGTCAGCGCCTCGTAGTCGGGGAACGTCTTGGGCCCCACGTTCGACGGGGCGACGGGGATCCTGCGCCCGATGCGTGTGCTGCTGACGACGCGGCCGCGTCGCAGCCGCTCGCGCGTCACGTTGTAGCGCTGGATCACGTTGAGCTTCTTGCTGTTGACGCCCCTGACCCCCGGAAGCGAGTACAGGAACGAGTTGGGGCTGCGCAGGTCCGTGCTGAACCTGAACAGGTAGCGGATGTCCGGCCGGCCGTCGCCCGTGTTGTCGATGTTGATGTAGTACCGCGCTCGGTCGTCGAAGCGGAAGAAGTTGGGCCCGTTCGCGGGGATCGAGTTCGGGAACCAGTTGGCGACGAGGGCCACCTTGTCCGGCGAGTCCTTGGGCACGAACGCGTAGACGTCCGTGTTGTCCGCCGACGGATCGAGCGAGATGTTCGGTGCTTCGCGGTGACTCGAGCCAATGCTCAGCGGCACGACCACGGCCGCCGCCAGCACGGCCGCGCCCAACGCACTCAGGGACAGCTTCCTCATAGACGGTGCTCCTTGGAGAGGGACTCACGCGGCGATCGGCGTGCTCGAGGAACGCATAGCGGTGCTGCGGCGAGCGCGGATCAGTCAGAGGGAGAAGAAGTTCGCCGGCATCCGCACCCTTGCGGCAGGCTGGCCCTTGCGATCAGGCCGCGTGCGCGGGGTGATCCGCCCACTCGGACGTGGCGCATAGACCGGCTGTGACCTCCTCGCCCCGCCGGATGCGCGTGCTCGTGATCGCCGCCTTCGCCTCTGCTCTCGTGGGGTGCGCCCGGACGTCGCCGACCGGCCCGCTTGCTGCTGAGCCGCCGGACGTTCGCACCATCGTCGTGGGCGGCTCGCCAACCGAGGTCGCCGTCGCCGGTGATGCCGTCTGGGTGGCCGACGCGCGACGGGGACGGCTCGTCGCGGTCGATCCCGCGACCGCTCGTCCGACCGCACGTCCGGTGCGCATCGACGCCCCGCTAGACCTCGCCGTCGGTGAGGGCGCCCTCTGGGTCACGAGCGGAACGGGGGCGGTGCGCCGCATCGACCCGTCGACGCGGCGGGCTGCCCTGGTCGCGCGGGTCCGGGACCCCGGCGGCGTCGCGGCCGGCCTGGGTTCGGTCTGGGTCACCAGCCGACGCGACGGCACCGTCACGGCGCTTGATCCCCGCACGGGAGCCATGCGCGGACGACCCGTTCGCACGGGGACCGTCCCCGGTGATGTCGTCGTCGGTTTCGGGGCGGTGTGGGTCGCCAACACCCAGGACGGCACGGTCAGCAGGCTCGATCCGCGTTCGCGGCAGCCGATCGGCGGGCCGATCCAGGTCGCCGAGGCCCAGATCCTGGCACTCGCCGCCGGTCAGGACGGGGTATGGGTGGCCGCGACGGACTCCGCGCAGAACGCGAGCGTCGAGCTGCGGCGCATCGAACCGGCGAACGGTGCCCTCGACGAGAGGGCGGTCGGCCTGCCCACCGGTGTGCCGGTCGACCTCGCCGCCGGCCTGGGGTCCGTGTGGTCCACCGACGTCGGCAACCGGCTGCCCGGAACACCGGGTCGCGATCCTGCCCTCCTTCGCGTCGCCGCCGACGCGCGCGTGCCCGCCGGCCGCCCCATTCCGGTCGGCGACGAGCCAACTGGCGTGGCCACTGGCGCCGGCGCGGTCTGGGTCACCAGCGCCGGCGACGGGGCGCTGCGGCGGATCGTCCCGGGAGCAGTCGACGCCGTTCCTCGCGACGCCGGGTGAGACCCCGGCGTTGAGACGCATCACAACGATGCACGCCCCGGCGTTGTCGGCCGCCCCGTAGGATTCGCGCGATGGAGGGCGAGAAGACCGCAGCCGGTGGCGTGGGGGTGGCCAGCGCCGTCCCGGGCCGCATCCGTCTTCGCGCGATCGACCGGGGAGGGCGCCACAGCGTCGCGTCCATGGCCCAGGAGCTGGGCACCTGGCCCGACGTCACGGCGGTGCACGTTCGGCCCCGATCGTCGAGCCTCGTCGTGCGCTTCGATCCCCAGCACGCGAGCGCTGTCGCGGACAGGCTGCTCGGGCTCGGGGTCGACGTGCGCGCCGGCGGGCCATCACCGGTTTCACGCGGCCCGGCGACGGCCATCGAAGCCGCCGCGGGCTCGGCCAACCGCGCGGTCGGGCGACGGCTGGACGGCACGGATCTGCGCGTGCTGGTGCCGCTGGGCCTGGGGCTACTGGCCGCCCGCCGGGCGATGAGGGGCGATCAACGCCTGGCGGACGCGCCGTGGTATGTGCTGGCGTGGTATGCGTCGGAGACGTTCTGGAGGTTCCGTGGTGGCGGTGTGACCGCCCCGAGCCAGCTGTCCGACAGCAGGGGGAAATGATGAACGAGAAGACAATCGCACTGGTCGGTGCCGTGGCCGGCTTGACGCTCGCGGGTCGCGGTCTGCGGCCGGTCGCCAAGCTGGCGATGCGAGGCGTCGTCGGTGCGGCTGACGCGGCCTCCGGCGCGCGGCGGGGGCTTTCCGATCTGTACGCCGAGGCCAAGGCCGAGCAGCGCTCCGCCGGGGATGACGCGGAGTCGGTCCCCGCGCCTGCGCCCGCGGCGTGACGGTGCTCGCCGACGCGCCCGTCGCCGACCACGCGGTCGTCCACCAGCTGGCCGACCGGCTGCGCTGCCGCTCGCCGCGACTGCGCACCGACGAGGCGTATGTGGCGCGGTTGCTCGCGCTGGCGCAGCGAGACGAGCGCGTCGCGGAGGTGCGCGTCAACCGCTCAGCGGCGTCGGTGACCGTCCGCTGGGCGGCGCCCTCCCCGCCCCAGGAGGACGCGCTGGTTCGCGTCGTGGAGCTCCTGGGCGACGCCGACGCGGCGACGCTCGAGGTCGCGACGGTGCCGAGCCCGCGCTTCGGCGACCGATTCTCGCGTCTGGCCCTGCCCGGAGCGGTCGCCGCGGTCGCCGGACTCGGACGGCTGCTCGGATTTACGCTTCCCGGGCCCCTGGGGGCGGTGGCGGTTCTCGCCGCGTCACTGCCGATCGCCCGTCGCGCCCTGCACAGCATCACCGTGGAGCGGCGGCTGAACCTAGACGTGCTCGACATGACGGCGATCCTGCTGACGACGATGCGCGGCTCGTTGCTGGCGCCGCTCTCGGTTATCGGCCTGGTCGAGGTCGGCGAGGCCATTCGCGAACGCACCGCGCGCGCCTCGCGCCGCGAGCTGCTCGACCTGCTCGACTCGATCGCCGAGAACGTGTGGGTCGAGCGCGGTGGCGAGCGCGTGCAGGTGGCGATCGAGCAGGTCCGCCGCGGCGAGGTCGTCGTCGTGTATCCCGGCGACCGCATCCCGGTCGACGGGCGCGTGCTCGAGGGCCGGGCGCTGGTCGACGAGCATCAGCTCACCGGCGAGCCGATGCCCGTCCTGCACGAGGAGGGCGAGGTCGTCTACGCATCGACCCTCATGCGCGACGGTCATCTGCACATCGCCGTCGAGCTGGTGGGCGGTGAGACGCGCGCCGGGCGGATCGTGCAGCTCATGCGCGAGGCACCGGTGCACGACACGCGCATCGAGAACTACGCCGGCAGGCTGGCGGACCGCATCGTGCTGCCGTCCTTCCTGCTCGCGGGGGCGGTCCTCGTGGCCACCCGCAATCCCACGCGCGCCGCTTCCATTCTCATCACGGACTTTGCGACGGGGATCCGCGTCTCCGTACCGACCGCGGTGCTCGCGGCGATGACCAGCGCAGCCCAGGCCGGCGTGGTGATGCGCAGCGGCCGGGCGCTCGAGCAGCTCGCCGGTGTCGACGCGGTCGTGTTCGACAAGACCGGGACGATTACCGAGGGCAACCCCGCGGTCATCGGCGTCGAGAGCGTGGCGCGCGACGTGTCCCCCGACGACGTCCTGGCCATCGCTGCGACGGCCGACCAGCGCCTCAACCATCCGGTGGCCGAGGCGATCGTGGGCTACGCGGCAGCCCGCGGGGTGACGCCGGGGGACAGGGGGCGGTGGAACTACGACATCGGCCTCGGCGTGCGCGCGGAGATCGGCGGGCAGGAGGTCCTGGTTGGCAGCGACCGGCTGCTCGCCCACGAGAACGTGGACCTGGCCCCGGCGAAGCCCTTCGGCGACGGGCAGTCGCAGATCTACGTCGCGGCGGACGGTCGCCTGTGCGGAGTGATCGCGTACGCCGATCCGATTCGCCGGGAGGCCCAGGCCGTCGTCGGAGCGCTGCGCGACCGCCACGGGATGGAGATCCACCTGCTGACCGGCGACAAGACCGA
>DASZCY010000118.1:0-26024 GCA_035942615.1 Solirubrobacteraceae bacterium
ATGTGGTCGCCGGGCATGCTACGCCGCCGTGCGGCCTTCGTCTAGCCGCGACGTGCGCTTCGAGTTCCATCCGCCTATCAGGAGTACCGACGACGGTCTCGATCCGAACAAGCTCAAGATGTTTCGCGAGGGCATCTCGACGCTCGCCCCGGGCAAGGAGATTCGGACGCTGTTCGACACGGGGCCCAGACGCCACGAGTCCGATCTACCGGACACGGACGAGGTCGCCGTGTCCTACACCGACCAGACCGGCAAGCGGAGCTACGAGGAGAAGATCGACCTCGACTTCGGCCTCTACTGGGATCGGGCCACGGTCGCACGGCGGGGTGTTCACGACATCCACAAGCAGCTAGTGGGCCTTCTCGCAGGGTTTGACCGGAAACTCGCCGTGGATGGCGAAGTGGGACGCATCACGATCGAGGAGGTGGTGGTGCGTCCCCCGGAGGTCTTTGTCAGGTCGCTGGCCCATCAGGAGGCCCTCGCGCTCAAGCGGCGCGCCAAGGCGGCCCAGCACTTCTCCACGCGCCAGCGCGCGGCGATCTTGCTGGCGTCCAACGTGGGCAACTCGGTGCCGCAGATCGCGGCGATGTGGATGACCGACGAGTCGCACGTGCGCAAGGTCATCCACGAGTTCAACGAGCGGGGGATGGACTCGCTGGACCCTGACTATCGGGGCGGGCGGGCCCGCCGGATCACCGACTCTCAGCGGCGCGAGATCGTCGCGGTGGCCGGTGCCCGTCCCGATACCCAGGGAGTCGCGCTGACGCGCTGGTCGCTGCCCCGCCTGGCCGACTACCTCGCCGACGAGGGCGTGGTCCAGATCAGCCCCGCGCACCTGGGCCGGATGCTCGCCGAGGCCGGGCTGTCCTTTCAGCGCACCCGCACGTGGAAGGCCAGCCCCGACCCCGACTTCGAGGTCAAAGCCGCCCGGGTGCTCGAGCTCTGCGCCGCGCCGCCGGCCGATGGCGGGGCGGTCATCGCTTTCGATCAGATGGGGCCACTGAGTCTGCGCCCGATGGCCGGCGCCGGCTGGGCTGTGCGCAAGCGCCCCGAGCGTCAGCGCGCGACCTTTCATCGCCGCCACGGAGTGCGCTACGTCATGGGCGCCTACGACGTCCACGACGACCGCCTCAGAGTCCGCCTGCGCCCGCGCCGACGCGGCCAGGACAACCTCGCCTTCATGCGCCAGATCCGCACCGCCATCCCCGCCCGGCGGCCGATCTACTGGATCCAAGACAACCTCAGCGCCAACTGGACGCCCGACATCCGCGCCTACGCCGCGGCCAACAAGATCGAGCTGGTCGCTACCCCGACCTACGCCAGCTACCTCAATCCCGTCGAGTGCCACTTCTTTCCCATCAGCGAGTTCGTCGTGCGCAACGCCGACTACGTCGACTGGGACGCCTTCGCCTGGGCGCTGGCCCGCCACGTCACCCACCGCAACGGCCCCCACCGCGCCAAGCGCATCCGCACCCTCGAAGCCCGTCACCAGATCGCCGCCTGATGCCGTTTCCAGTCACACGTTCCGAGAAGGGCCACTAGGCGCCTTCCCTGAGACGCGTGACCGGGTGGTCAGGCGTAGTGCAGGTCGACCGCCTCGCCGGGATCGACGGGCTGTTCGCAGTGGGGGCACCAGAAGCGGGCTTCCAGGGACGTGCCACAGGCCTCGTGGCGAGGCGCTTGGGCGTCGTGGGCGTGGCGTGCGCCCCAGCCGGCGAGCAGGCGCAGCGCGCCGGTCAGCTCGGCGGCGTCGTCGGCCAGCTCGTAGGCAAAGCGCGGAGGGCGGCGCTGGTAGGCGCGGGCCACGACCAGGCCACGGGCTTCCAGGGTGCGCAGACGGGCGGAGAGCACGTTGGGAGCGATTCCCGGGAGGGCCCGCTCGAGGTCCCCGAAGCGGGCGGGCCCCTCGAGCAGGGCCGCGACGACCAGCAGCGTCCAGCGGTCGCCGACGGCCCGCAGGGCGTGGTCCAAAGCGCCGAGGGCGATGTCGAGCGGGGGCTGCTCCATGGGTCTCGCAGCGTAGGACAGGCCTGTGGTAGTCTGCGACTTGCAATCTGCTAGTAAGTATCAGGAGAAGAACGATGGGTGCATTGAACGAGGTGCAGGCGGCGGTCGCACGGGTGGCCGAGCGCGTGGGGCCCGCGGTGGTCGGGCTGGGAGGAGGCGGGCCGCGACGGGGCGCGGGTTCGGGTGTGGTGATCGCCCAGGACACGGTGCTCACCGTTGCCCACGCGCTGTACGGCGAGGAGGTCGAGGTGGCCTTCGCGGACGGGCGCAGAGCGACCGGGCGCGTCGAGGGGGTCGACGCCGACCTCGACGTCGCCCTGGTGGCCGCCGACACCGACGGGATCGCCGCGGCGCCCTGGGCCGATCAGGGGGAGGGTCCCTCCGGCGCGGCGCTCGGCACGCCGATCGTGGCCCTGGCCGATCCGGCCGGGCGCGGTCTGCGGGTGACGCTGGGCTTTGTGACCGCCGCGCAGGCTGGCTTCCGCGGGCCGCGCGGACGGCGCATCGCCGGCGCGATCGAGCACAGCGCGCCGCTGCCGCGCGGCTCATCGGGCGGACCGCTGGTCGACACCGAGGGGCGACTGCTGGGACTCAACGCCGTCCGCGCCGGCGGGGGACTCATCCTTGCGCTGCCGGCCGACGCGCAGCTGCGTGCGCGCGTCGAGGGTCTGCGCCACGGCGAGCGCGCGCCGTCCCGCCGGTTGGGCTTGGCCCTCGCCCCCCCGCGCCTGGCGCGGCGCATGCGCCGCAACGTCGGCTTGCCCGCGCGCGACGGGCTGCTGGTGCGCGAGGTGCAGGAGGGCACACCCGCCGAGCGCGCGGGCCTGGCACGCGGCGACCTGCTGGTCAGCGCAGGCGGGCGTCCGCTCGATGGCGTCGACGCGCTGTACGCGGCGCTGGACGCACTCGAGGAAGGCCGCCCGCTCACCCTGGGCGTGGTGCGCGGGACCGAGGAGCGGGAGGTCCAGGTCACCTTCGGCCCCGCGGAGGTACCCGCATGAGCACCCCGCGTGTTCCGACCGCCGACCCCGAGCGCGAGGCGCTGGATGCCTACTCCCGCCTGGTCGTCGGCGTCGCCGAGCGCCTGTCGGCCTCGGTGGCCAACCTGCGCGTCACCCGCGTCACCCGCGGCGGACGCGTCGGCGCGGGAGAGGGAAGCGCCGTCGCGCTGACCGTCGACGGTTTTCTGCTGACCTCCGCCCACGTGGTGGCGGACGGAGGCCAGGGCCGGGCGGCGTTTGCCGATGGCCGTGAGCTGGGCTTCACGGTGATCGGAAGCGATCCCCTGAGCGACCTTGCCGTGCTGCGCACCGACGGCGAGGGCTTGGCCGCCGCCGAGCTGGGCGACGCCGAGCACCTGCGCGTCGGTCAGATGGTGGTGGCCATCGGCAACCCCCACGGGCTGGCCGGGTCGGTGACCACCGGCGTCGTCTCGGCGCTGGGACGCTCCCTGCCCGCCGGCTCGCGCCGCGCGGTGCGCATCATCGACAACGTCGTGCAGACCGACGCCGCGCTGAACCCCGGCAACTCCGGCGGAGCGCTGGCCGACAGCGCCGGCCGCGTCGTGGGCATCAACACCGCGGTGGCGGGCGTCGGCCTCGGCCTCGCCGTTCCCATCAACGACGCCACCCGCCGGGTGATCGGCGCCCTGATGTCCGAGGGGCGGGTACGCCGCGCCTACCTGGGGATCGCCGGCGGACCCCGGCCGCTGCCACCCGCCGCCCGCGCGACCCTCCCCGGCGACACCGCGGTCGAGGTGGTCTCCGTCGAACCCGACTCCCCGGCCGAGCGCGCGGGCCTGCGCCCCGAGGACCTCATCGTCGAGCTCGCCGCCCGCCCGGTCACCGGGGTGGGTGATCTGCAGCGGCTCATGGTCGCCGACCTCATCGGGCGGCCGGTCGAGGTGGTCTTCCTGCGCGGGGGCGAGACCCGCCGGCTGCAGCTCGTGCCCGACGAGCTGACCGCCGAGTGACCCGCGCGGCCGCGGCGTAGCCTGGTGGCATGAGCGAGTCCCGCGCCGCCCTCCCCGGCTTCGAGGAGACCCGCGACCAGCAGGGTGCCTTTCCGCGGCTGAGCGACGACGCCCTTGCCGCATTCGAGGAACACGGCAGCCGGCGGGCCACGACGGAGGGTGAGCTGCTGTTTGCGGAGGGCGACGAGAGCTATGACTTCTTCGTCGTCGCCTCGGGGCAGGTTGCGATCGTCGCCGACCTCGGACGCCCGGAGGAGCGGGTGATCGGCGTGCACGGGCAGCGGCGCTTCCTGGGTGAGATGAACCTGCTGACCGGGGAGGGCGTGTACCTGAGCGCCCGGGTGGTCGAGCCTGGTGAGGTCATCCAGGTTCCGGCCGCAACGCTGCGCAAGCTGGTCGGTGGTCAGCCCGGGCTGGGCGATCTGATCCTGGGCGCCTACCTCGCCCGCCGGGCCATTCTGATCGGGCTGGGGACCGGGCCGCGCGTCATCGGCTCGCGCTTCTCGCCGGATACCAGGCGCCTGCGGGTCTTTCTGGCCCGCAACCGCCTGCCCCACGGCTTCATCGACCTCGAGGAGGACGCCGGCGCCGACGCCCTGCTGCGCGAGCTCGGGGTGGAGCCGCACGAGACGCCGATCGTCCTGCGTGGCGAGCAGGTGTTGCGCAATCCCAGCAACGCCGAGGTGGCGCGCGCCGTCGGCCTGCACCCGCCCAGCGGCGCAGAGGCGGTCTGTGACCTGCTGGTGGTGGGAGCCGGGCCGGCCGGGCTGGCCGCGTCCGTCTACGGCGCATCCGAAGGGCTCTCGACCGTCGCGCTCGACGCAGTGGCCGCGGGCGGACAGGCGGCCACCTCGACGAGGATCGAGAACCTTCTCGGGTTTCCCACCGGCATCTCCGGGATGGAGCTCGCCGAGCGGGCTCGGGTCCAGGCCGACAAGTTCGGCGCACGGCTGGTCGTGCCGGCCGAGGCGGTCGGCTTCTGCCGGCACGAGGACCACTACCGGGTCCGGCTGCTCGACGGCGAGAGCATCGAGGCGCGCACGGTCATCATCGCGACTGGAGCGCGTTACCGCGAGCTGCGGGTGGCGCGGATCGACGAGCTCATCGGGCTGGGCGTCTACTACGCCGCCACGCCGATGGAGGCCAGGATGTGCTCTGGCTCACACGTCGTGATCGTGGGCGGCGGCAACTCCGCCGGCCAGGCCGCGGTCTTCCTCTCCCAGCACGCCGCCAAGGTGACGATGATGATCCGCGGCGGCGACCTCGGTCGCACGATGTCGCGCTACCTGATCGACCAGATCGAGCGGATCGCAACCATCGAGCTGCGCACCCACACGGAGGTCGCCGAGCTTGAGGGCGGGCGCACCGTCGAGGGGATCCTCGTGGAGGACAGGCGAAGCGGCGAGCGGACGCGCCTGGACGCCACGGCGCTGTTTGTCTTCATCGGCGCAGATCCCCACACCGGCTGGCTGGGCGATGAGCTGGCGCTCGACGCCAAGGGCTTCGTCCTCACCGGCGCCGACCTCGACGGGCACATCGAGACCGAGGCGCCACCCCTGCTCCTCGAGACCAGCAGGCCCGGCGTCTTCGCGGTCGGCGACGCGCGCTCGGGAGCGCTCAAGCGCGTCGCCTCGGCCGTCGGCGAGGGGTCGATCGCAGTGCGCCTGGTGCACCAGCATCTGGCTGAGTAGTTCGAGGTGCGTGCACGGACAGGGCTCGGCCGCCCTGAACCTTTCGCCGGCGAACTCCAAGGCTGAGCGCGAGAAGCGCCCGGGATCTGATGACTAAGCGGGGGCCGGGGCGCGAGCGACGACCCCGATGATGGCGGTCAGAAAGGCGGGCAGGTCGTCGGGCTTGCGCGAGGAGACCAAGTGGCCGTCGACGACCACCTCGCTGTCCTCCCACTCGGCACCGGCGTTGCGCATGTCGTCTTCGATCGCCGGGTTGCCGGTCACGCGCCGGCCCGCGACGATGCCCGCCGACGCCGGGACCCAGCCCCCGTGGCAGATGAACGCGATGGGCGTGCCCTGCTCGTCGAGCTCGCGCACCAGGCCGAGCAGGCCGTCGTCCATGCGCAGCTTGTCGGGCCCGTAGCCGCCGGCGACCACCAGCAGGTCGAGGTCGCCCGCCGAGAGGTCCCCGGCCGCCCGGTCGACCTGGATCTCGTCCCCTCGCTTGCCCGGCACGGTCGCTCCCGCCTCGAGGCCGATGACCTCCACCGTGGCGCCGGCCTCTCGCAGGCGATAGAGCGGGTAGAGAGCCTCGATCTCCTCGTACAGCGGACCGACGGCGACGGCGGCACGCTTGCCCTGAAGCGGCTGATCCTGATGGTCGGACGCCATGTGATCTCTCCTTTGCGATGCGCTTGCTCTGCCCATGGTGATCCCCCGTGACGCCTGCGGCGAACCGCCGTGCATGGGCGGCGTCCGGTGACTTACAGGCGGATGGCGCTCAGCCGGCCAAACCCTTGTCGCGCAGCTCGCGCAGGGCAGAGGGCGACTTGCCTAGCTCGCCCGCGCCCATGCCCCGCAGGACCTCGGGCGTCTTGGTGAACTGGATGTCGGCATACTCGACGACCTGCACATGGTTGCCCCATGGGTCGCGGAAGTTGAGCCCGCTGCCCGGCAGCACCTCCGCGTCGGTGGCCTCCAGGGCGTGGCGCACCGCGTCGCGGTCATCGACCACCAGGCCGAAGTGGCGGGCCTGGTCGGGCGGCTGGGTGCGGGGCGCCGACAGCGCGAGGAACTGGTCGCCGGCGTCGAGGAAGGCCATCCGGTCGCCGATCCGCCCGCGCAGCTCGAAAGCCAGCACGCCCCCGTAGAACGCCAGCGCGGCGCCCACGTCGTCGACCTCCAAGGCGACGTGGTTGATGCCCAGCAACCGAGCCATGTCGGCCACGCGCCGGCGCTCACCAGTGCACGCCCCGCAGCAGCTGCGCGAACACCTGCGCGCTGCGCGAAACCAGGTCATCGTCGGGAGCGTCGCCCTCGCCGGACGAGGCGCCCGACCCGTCCCCGGCCGAGGAGCCCCCCCCGCGCGCGGCGCTCGAGTCGGGGAACAGCTTGTAGGCGGTGCCCAGGGTGACGTCCATGGACTTGGGATTGGCCGCGTACAGCAGCTGGCCCAGTGTGCCCAGCGGGGTGGCGATGCGCTTGGGCCGGTGGACGATCGCGTCGGCGATGAGGTCGGCCGCCTCGTCGGGCGAAAGCGTCGGAAAGGACTTGTACATGCCCGTGGGCGCGATCATCGGTGTGCGCACCAGCGGCATGTGGATCGTGGTGATCTTGACGTTGTCGTCGACCATCTCCGAGGCCACCGAGCGCGAGAAGGCGTCGAGCGCCGCCTTGGAGGCCACGTAGGCCGAAAAGCGGGGCGTGTTGGTCTGTACGCCGATCGAGGAGATGTTCACGATCTGGCCGTACCTGCGCTCTCGCATGCGGGGCACGAGCAGCAGGATGAGGCGCACCGCGCCAAGGTAGTTGAGCTGGATGGTGCGCTCGAAGTCGTGGAAGCGGTCGTAGCTGAGCGCCAGCGAGCGGCGGATGGAGCGCCCGGCGTTGTTGACCAGCACATCGACGTGCCCGTGGCGCTCGAGCACCTCCTCGCCCATGCGCTCGATGTCGGCGACGTCGGCCAGGTCGCACGGGTGCACATGGGCCTCGCCCCCGGCAGCGGCGATCTCCTCGCGCGCGGCCTCGAGCTTCTCGGGGGTGCGGGCCACCAGCAGCACCCGACCCCCGCAGGCACCCACCTTCTGGGCCGCGGCCAGGCCGATGCCCGACGACGCCCCGGTGATCATCACCGTACGACCCTCGACCACCCTGCGCAGCGAGGTCGCGCCCGCGGCGCGCCGCCCGAAGCGCAGCACCTCGTCGGGGATCTGGTTGCCCAGCGCACGCGCGGCCCCCGCCACCAGGCGGGCCGCTCCTCCCGGTGGCGGGACCAGATCGGCCATAGGGCGAAACGTAGTACATCGCAGCGTTGGTCGCGGGCGGGTGCCCCTACCTCAGGTTGGCCTCCCAGTAGTCCCACAACCGCTGGGCGTAGCTGTCCAGCGTCGGGACGCGCACGCCCGAGCCGGCCAGAGCCTGCTCGGTGGCGGTGGTGTCGAAGCGCGCGGTGAAGCCCAGGTAGGCGAGCACCTCGGCGGGGATCCCCGCCGAGGCCAGCAGCGCGCGCACCGGGACGCCGGCCACGGGCACGCGTGCGAGCGCCTGCGCGCCGCGGGTCACGGCCCACGCCGCGGGACGCCCGCCGACGCTGGCCACGACGCGCGGGGCCCCCGCCACGCGGGCGAAGGCGTTGAGCACCTCCACCGAGGGCTGGGGCTCGGGGTTGCACAGGTGAAAGGCGCGCCCGTCCAGCCCCTCGCGGTGGGCCAGCACATCGATGGCATCGGCCACGAAGTCCACCGGCACCACGTTGGTGTCGCCCAGGTCGGGGGCGATGAGCGGGAGCCAGGACGGCAGCCGGCTGCCCGCGCGCAACAGCCTGAAGAAGAGGTACGGACCATCGACCTTGTCCATCTCGCCGGTGCGCGAGTCGCCGACGACCACCGCGGGGCGGTAGACCCGCCACGGCGTCGCGGTCTCCTCGCGCGCGATGCGCTCGGACGCGAACTTCGTCGCGTGGGAGGGGTGCTCGAGAGGCTGGCCCACGTCGAACATGTCCTCACGAAAGGCGCCGCGGTACATCCCCGCGGCGGCCACCGAGGAGACCTGGTGAAAGCAGCGCACCTCCAGCGCGTTGCCAAGCTGCACGGCGTGGCGGGTGCCGTCGACGTTGGCGAGTCGGTTGCGCTGCTCGTCGGCGGTCATGTCATAGACGGCCGCCAGGTGGAAGAGGTGATCGACCTGCCCGCGCAGGCGATCGATGCCCGCCCGCCCCAGGCCCAGGCGCGGGCGGGAAAGGTCGCCGACCAGCGGGTGCACGCGGTGAGGGTGTCCCCACGCGCGCACGAGTGCCTCGAGCCTGCGCTGCGAGCCCTCGCGCACCAGCACATGCACAGCGCCCCCGCGGGCCAGCAGGCGCTCCATAAGATGTCGCCCGATAAAGCCCGTGGCGCCCGTGACGAAGGCGCTCACCTCAGTGGCGGCCGAGGCGGATCCCCGGGTCGCGAAGACGACAGATCGCGCTCAGTCCGGGATGAGGCCGTCGCCCGAGAAGTCGGCCGCGGCCTCCTCAAAGGAGGTGTCGGGTGGGGGCACGAGCACGTCGGAGCCCTCCAGATCGTCCTCGGACAACGGCGCACCCTCACTGCGCACCATGGCCAGCAGCTCCTCGAAGGCCACGCGGAAGCCCTCGCGATCACCCTTGTCGACCGCCTCCACGCAGCGGTTGTCCAGCTCGTTGAGGCGGTCCCCCGCCCCGTCGGGCATGCGGAACTGGCCCTCGGTCATGATCCGGACGATCACTGCTGGTCCCCGCTGCCCAGCTGGCGGGAGGAACCGCCCTCCTCACCCGAACCGAGCTCGGCGCGCATCTTGGCCAGCTCGTCATCGACGCCCTGGCCCTGGCTGAGCTGGGCGAGCTGGCGGTCGATGTCGTCCCCGCCGCCGCCCAGCTGGGTGATGTCGTCGAAGGTGCCGGCCGCCTCGAGCTCCTCGACGGCGCCGGCGCGGGCGCGCATCTGCTCGGTCTTGTCCTCCGCGCGCTGCATGGCCAGCCCGATGTCGGCCATCTCCTCGCCCACGCCGGTGGCGGCCTCGGAGATGCGCACCTGCGCCTCGGCGGCCGAGTACTGGGCCTTGATGACCTCCTTCTTGGACTTGAAGGCCTCGATCTTCTGGCGCAGCCGCCGCTCGTTCTCGGTCAGCTTCTGCTGCTGGCGCTCCAGCTCGGCGACCTGCTGGTCGAGGGTCTGCAGCTCGGTCTGGGCCACCTGCTTGCGCTCGAGCGCGGCACGGGCGAGCTCCTCGTTGCCCGCCCCCATGGCCTGGCGTGCCTGGCCGTCGAGCTTGACGACGCTCTGCTCGAGGCGCTCAGCCTGCATCTGCAGGCGCTTCTTGGCGGTCACGACGTCGGCGATGCCCTTCTTGACGTCCTGCAGCGACTCGAGCTGGCGCTGATAGCTGTAGTCGAGGGTCTCCTGGGGGTCCTCGGTTCGATCGAGGAGCTTGGAGACCTTCGCCTTGATCACGGTGGACATGCGCCCGGACAGGCCGGCCATGGAACTCTCCTCCTCAGGACTGGTTGCGACGGCTGCTGGAGCGAATCTAGCGCGCCCAACCGGCGAGCGTGGGGTCCGACGCCGCTAAGGTCACGCGCCGTATGCGCCGCGTCTCGTCGCTCGCCGCGCTCGTGATGGCGCTTGCGCTCGTCCTGAGCGCCTGCGGCCGTGACGATCCGGGCGAGATCACCTCTCCCGACCTCGGCGTCGCGGGAAGCGAGAAGCAGGCCGCCCAGCAGCTGGGCTTCCCCGCCATCGCGACCAAGAACACCACGCGTGTCGCGGGCGCCGATCCGATCGCCAACGCGGCAGCCATCGCCAAGGCCACCTTCCCCGGCGGGGACCGCGATGCCCGCCCCTCCGCGGTGGTGCTCGTCGACGTGGCCGACTGGCGCGCGGGCATCGCCGCCGCGCAGCTCACCGGCACTGAGGCTCGCGCCCCGGTGCTGTTCAGCGAGGGCGACGAGGTGCCCGCGGCCACCGCGCAGGCTCTCGAGGACCTCGCTCCCACGGGAGCGCGCGGTGCGGGCAGGGCGCAGGTGATCCGCGTCGGCGACGTGCCCGAGCCCGAGGGCTTTCGCACGACCCAGGTGCGCGGCCGCAATCCCGCAGCCCTTGCCGCCGCCATCGACCGGCTGGCCGTCGCGATCGAGGGTGCGCCGACCGATTTCGTCATGGTCGCCACCGCCGACGACGCCCGGTTCGCCATGCCGGCGGCCGGCTACGCGGCGAAGTCCGGAGAGCCGGTGCTCTGGGTCGGAAAGGACCAGGTGCCCGAGGCCACGGCGCGAGCGCTGCGCGACCACCAGCAGCCGCGCATCTATGTCGTCGGACCCTCCAGTGAGATCAGCCCGAAGGTGACCCGCCAGCTGCGCCAGCTCGGTAGCGTGACCCGCGTGGGCGGTCGCGATCCGGTCACCAATGCCATCGAGTTCGCCGCGTTCACCGACGGCCGGTGGGGCTGGGGCGTGCAGAACCCCGGGCACGGGCTCGTCTTCACGAACATGCAGCGCACCGCGAACGCGGCGGCCGCCGCCCCGCTGTCGGCGAGCGGAAAGTACGGGCCGCTGCTCGTGATCGAGCAGGCCGATCGCCTGCCAAACGCCGTCCGCGAGTACCTCCTGGACATCCAGCCGGGGTACGGCGAGGACTACGAGCAGAACCCGGTCACGGGGTTCTACAACCATGGCTGGATCGTCGGTGACGAGCAGGGCCTCAGGCCCGAGGTGCAGGCACGCATCGATGCGCTCCTGGAGATCGCCCCGGTCAGCGACGAGCCCGCCCCCGAGGAGCCCGAGGACGCACCAGAGCCCAGACCCCGACGCGAACCTGAGCCCGAGCCGGACCCCGACGACGATGCCCCGTCCGACGACCCCCTCGACCCGCCCGATACGCCCCAGCCTGTGGACCCGAAGACGACCCCGGAGGACCAGTGAGCCAGGCCGAGCATCCCGAACGCATCGACTCGCGGCACAGCGTCACCGTGGAGGACGTGCGCCAGCTCATGGGCGCCTCCACGCCCCACTTCGCGCTGCAGATCCGCAACCGCATCGCGCGGCTGATCGCGCCCCTGCCCCAGGACCACCCGGCGCGCGTGGAGGGCGAGGCCGAGCTGGCGCGCCTGACCGCGCTGGGCTACACGGGCGAGCAGCGCGGCCTCCGGGGCGAGGGCGGCATGCAGCCGCTGGCTTCGGTGGGCGGCGAGCACGGGGTGACCGACGACAGCTCGGCCTAGGCACCCGCGGCTTTACGCTTGGGGCATGTGTCGAAACATCCGTCCCCTGCACAACTTCGAACCGTCCGCCACCGACGAGGAGGTGCGCGCCGCGGCACTGCAGTACGTGCGCAAGGTCAGCGGCTCGACGAAGCCCTCGCGCGCCAACGCGGAGGCCTTCGAGCGGGCCGTCGACCGGGTCGCGCAGGTGACGGCCGAGCTGCTCGACGAGCTTGTGACCTCCGTGCCGCCCAAGGATCGCGATCTCGAGGCGGCCCGCCGCCGCGAGCGTGCCGCCGGGCGCTACGCGGCGTGACCGCAGGGGAAGGCGGTCATGGACACCTTCCTCGCCATCGCCAGCCGCCGCGAGGTCCGCGACTACGCCGAGCGGGCCATTCCCGCCGAAGTTCAGCGGCGGATTCTGGAGGCGGGCCGGGTCGCGGGCAGCTCGCGCAATGGTCAGCCCTGGCGGTTCGTGGCCACCGACGACCGCGGGCGCTTGGACGCCCTGGCGGAAACCGTCTTTGCGCCCACCAATCTGAGCGGCTGCTCGCTGGCCATCGCGGTGGCGCTGCCCGCCGACGCGCGCCCCACCGCCAGCTTCGACGCCGGGCGGGCGGCGCAGAACATCATGCTGGCCGCATGGAGCGAGGGCGTGGGCTCCTGTCCCAACGGCATGACCGATCGGGAGCGCGCGGCGGCGACGCTCGAGCTCGCGGACGGCCTCGTGCCCACGATCCTCATAAGCCTCGGCTACCCGGCCCGCCCGCGTGACCCGGCCGGCCGGTCGGCGCAGGAATGGATCGAGCGCGCCAACCGCCTCTCCTACGACGAGGTCGTGCGGCGGCTCTGAGCCGCAGCGACCGCACCGGCCGGTAGCCTCGACACGACCGTGCGTGAGCACCTAGACGAACGCCCCTCCGGGATCCAGGGCTCCTCCCTCCCCGGCCCGTGGCCGGTTGGCCAGTACGCGACCAGCCTGCGCGCGTGGCTGCGCGAGCGCCCGCGGCTGCAGCTCTTCGGCGAGGTGTGGAACCTGCGCACGAGTCGCGCCCGGGTCTACTTCGAGCTGCGCGACGCACGGGGTGCGGTGCCCTGTGCCATGTGGCGCGACGACTTCGGCGCGCTCAGCCTGCCCGCCGGCGCGGTGGCAGACGGTACGCAGGTGGTGGTGGCCGGCGGCCCTGACTTCTATCCCGGCACCGGCACCGCCTCGCCCGCCTTCTCCTTCCACGTCAGCGACCTGCGCGTGGCCGGGGAGGGCGACCTGCTCGCCCAGCTCGAGCGCCTGCGCAAGCGCCTGGACATCGAGGGGCTGTTCGTGCTCCAGAAGGCGCTGACGCGTCCCATGCTGCCGCGCGCGATCGGCGTGGTCACCGGGGAGGGCGGTAAGGCGCGCGACGACGTGCTCGCCGGTCTGGCGCGCCGCGGCTGGGAGGGACGCGTGGTGTGGGCCTTCGCTCCCGTGCAGGACCGTCATGCCGCGCCGCGCATCACCCGCGCGCTCAGCGACTTGGCTGCCTGCCCCGAGGTGGAGGTCATCGTCATCGCCCGCGGCGGCGGCTCGCTGGCCGACCTCTTCTGCTTCTGCGACGAGGCGCTGTGTCGCACCGTCGCGTTGCTGCGCGTGCCCGTCGTCGCCTCGGTGGGCCACCACACCGACCGCACGCTGCTCGACGACGTCGCCGCCGTGAGCTGCTCCACCCCCACCCACGCCGCCGAGACGGCCGTCCCCTGCCACTGTGCGCAGGCCCGCGCCGAGTTGCACCGCCACGCCGCCCGCCTGGCCGGGCACGGCCGCCGCGTTGTTGGCCAGCGCGCCCGCACGCTCGCGCGCCTGTCGCGCGCGCCCGGTGAGCATGTGGCCCGTGAGCGCGCCCGGCTGCACCAGCGCCTGCGCGAGATCCGCGCCGCGACCCGCCGGCGTTCCCGCGGTGAGCGCACGCTGACCACCCGCCGCGCGCTGGTGCTCGACCGCAAGGTCACCGCCGCCGGGCAGGCCGCGAGCCGCCACGCCGAGCTGGACGCTCTCACCGCCGCGCTGGCCGCCCACGACCCCCAACGCACGCTGGAACGCGGCTACGCGCTGGTCGAGGATGGCGAGGGCACGCCGGTGATCTCCGCCGTTAGGGCCCGCGCGCAGGGGTCGGTGCGCCTGCGCTTCGCCGACGCCGCCGTGGATGCGACCATCGAGCAGGAGCGATGAGCCCCGAGCCCACCCAGACCTACGAGGATGCCACCGCCCGCCTGGAGGCGATCATCGAGCGTCTGGACTCCGGCAAGGCCGGTCTGCGCGAGACCCTTGACCTCTGCCGGGAGGGCCGCACGCTGGTCGAGTTCTGCGCAAGCGAGCTCGACGCCGTGGGTCGCGGCCTCGAGGAGCTGCGCCTCGACGACCTCGTCAGCCGCCTCGACGGCGGCACGGCCGACGCCGCCTAGGGGTGCCGGAGGCGGCCACATGGGCGAGCGCAGCGAGCCGTGGGAAACGGGCCCCAGGAGGCGAGGGCTACACCTGCGCCCCGCTCACACGATCTTGCCCGGGTTGAGGTTGCCTCCCGGATCGGTGCCGTCGAAGAGGGCGCGCAGCATGGTGACGCCCGGGGCGGAGATGTCCTGCTCCAACCACCGGGCGTGCTCGGTGCCCACCGCGTGGTGGTGGGACAGCGTCCCGCCCGCGTCCACGAAGGCCTGCTGGATCGCCGACTTGACGACGTCGTAGGCCTCCAGGCCCTCGTGGTCGCTGCCCGGGTTGATGGCGAAGGTGAAGTACAGGCAGGCGCCCGCGTGGTAGGAGTGCGACAGGTGGCACATGACGTAGCCCGTCACATCGAGCGTGGCGAAGGCCCCGTGCGCGGCGGCCAGCACGTCGTCGTAGAGCTGGGGCAGCGCCCCCCAGGGCGCAGAGGTCTCCGACACGTCGGCGGGCGCCCCGCGGTCGAGCATGTAGTCGCGGATGTAGGGGGTGTCGAACTTCTTCTGGTCGTAGAGCTCCCCCGGGCCCGAGCCGATGCACAGGCCCCCGTGTGCCTTGACGATCTCCCCGACCAGACCGCGCTGCGCCCTGACGTGATGCTTCGGCCCTTCATAGCCGACAAAGGCCAGGCACATCGCCTCTGGGTCGATCTCCCGGCGGCCCAGGTACCAGCGCAGCGCTCGGGACTGGGCCCGCTCGGGGATCGAGGGGCGCCTGCGCGTGGCAAAGGAGAACTGCGTCTCCTGAGCGTCGGACACGCGGGTCACCGAGAGGTCGGCCTCGCTCTCGGCGATGGCACGCATGGCGCGCAGCGCTCGCGGCCAGTCGGGCAGCAGGTAGCCGAGGATCGTCCGCTGCTCGGGGAGGCGGTGCACGTGGATGGTGGCCTCGGTGATGATCCCCAACCGGCCCTCGCTGCCCAGCACCATCTCGCGCACGCTGGGTCCCGTCGAGGTGCTGGGCACCGGGCGCGTGGACAGCACACCCGCGGGGGTGACGACGCGCACGGCGCGGGTGAGGTCCGCGACGTCGCCGTAGCGGTCGGACTGCATGCCCGACGAGCGCGTGGCGATCCAGCCACCCAGCGTGGAGTGGGTGAAGCTGTCGGGAACGTGGCCCGCGGTCCAGCCGCGGGCGTTGAGCTGCTCCTCCAGGTGCGGGCCCAGGGCCCCGGCCTGCACCCGCGCCAGCCGCGAGGCCTCGTCGATCCCCAGGAGGCGGTCCATGCGTCCCATGTCCACCGACACGACCGGCCGCCGCTCGTCGGCGGGCGCCTCCAGGCTGCCCGAGATGTTGGTGCCTCCCCCGAAGGGGATGATCACGGCATCGGCGGCCAGCGCCGCGCGCAGGAGGGCCTCGACCTCCCCCTCGGAGCCGGGGCGCAGCACGGCGTCGGGCAAGGGGCCGACATCGCCGCGACGGTGGCGCATCAGGTCGCGCAGGCTCTTGCCCCGCGCGTGGACGACGCGGTCGAGCGCGTCGACGGAGACGTGCTGGGCTCCCACCGCCGCCTCGAGCCCGGCGCGCAGGTCGGCGGGCAGCGACGACCCGGGGATCTCCAGGTCGGCGAAGGCGACACGGCGCGCCGTGGGGCGCTCCACGTCGATGGCCAGGCGGCGGAGGATGAACTCGCGCAGCTCCGGCTTGTCCTCATGGGTGAAGGAGACGCCCTCCTCGCCCCATCCCCACCAGCGCATCGCGGCCATGGCGGTACTGTGGCACGGCCGCGGGTGAAACCGGACCGCCGCCGCGGTGTGTCCTGACCAGTCGCGATGGAGGAGCGCTGCGCACCCGACCACGATCAGCACGCCGACTGCGGCGGGCTCGACGTCCCCTGGGCGCGCAGCCCACCCGCCCGCGTGGCGCGCGAGGCGATCCTGCGCGTGGTGTTCGGGGCCCTGCTGGCCTACTACACCCGTTGTCGGACCACCGGCACCCAGCGGCTGACCGGCACGTCGGCGCCGGTCCTGTTCGTCGCCAACCACGCGAGCCACATCGACACGCCGCTGATTCTGCGCGCCCTGCCCCGGGCGTGGCGGCGGCGCACCGCGGTCACCGCCGCGGCCGACTACTTCTACGCCGACCGGCACATTGCCTGGCTGGTCTCGCTGGTGTTCAACACGGTGCCGGTGCGCCGCGAGGGCGGCGGCCTGGAGCACGTCGAGGCGCTGCTGGCCGACCGCTGGAGCGTTCTGGTCTACCCGCAGGGCACCCGGTCGCGCGGACCCGACGCACAGCGCCTGCGCACCGGGGCCGCCGTCCTCGCCGCGCGCCACGGGCTGGCCATCGTGCCGATCCGCGTCGGCGGGACGCACGCCGCCATGCCGCCCGGTCAGTCGTGGCCGCGCCGGCGCCTCTGGCAGCGCCGTCACCCGGTCGAGGTGACCTTCGGCGCAGCGATCCATCCGCGGTCGTCCGAGGAGCGTCACGAGGTGATGGAGCGCCTGCATGCCTTCTTCGACGGCCAGGATGCGCTGCCCGCGCGCCCCGAGACCCTGGCGCAGGCCCGCCCGGGATCGGCCTCGGCACGGTCAGAACCCTCGCCATCGGTGGTCAGGGAGGCGGCGCCCGTCAGCGATCGCCCGGGACCGATGGCGTGACGGCCTGCCCGCCGGTGAAGCGCCGGACGAGCGCGGGCGCGACCACGCGCAGGGCAGGCACGATTGCGTAGGCGCGCGGCGAGTAGCGCTCGGGCCTGCGGTTGAGGCCGGCGTCGACGATCGCCTCGGCGAGCACCTCGGGGCGGGTCACCAGCCACCGCGTGAGCACCTTTTCGGTCAGCTCACGCTGGGGGAAGCCCTCGGTGGCCACGAAGCCGGGGAGCACCAGGCCGACGTGGACGCCGTGCTCGCGCTCCTCGAGGTGCAACGCGTCGCTCCACCCGCACAGCGCGAACTTGCTGGCCGAGTAGGCACCCGCGCGAGCCCGCGCGATCCGGCCGGCCACGCTGGCGACGTTGACGATCGCGCTCGGCGCGCTGGCGCGCAGGATGGGCAGGAGCGCCTGGGTGAGCCGCGCCGGGGCCTCGAAGTTCACCTCCATGTGGCGGCGCAGGTTGTCCACGCCCATCTCAGCAAAGGTCCCACGCCACGCCGAGCCCGCGTTGTTGACCAGCAGGTCGAGCCGGCCGTGTTCGGTCCGCACGGCCGCGGCCACGCGGGCCGGCGCGTCGTCGTCGGTCAGGTCGAGCGCGGCCACCGTGGCACCGCCCAGCTCTGCCGCCAGCGTGCGCAGACGGTCCTCCCGCCGGGCCACCAGCACCAGCCGCGCTCCTGGCTGGCGAGCCAGCCGTCGCGCGGTGGCCTCCCCGATGCCGCTCGAAGCCCCCGTCACCACCGCAATCACGCCTGGGGACCCTACGGCGCGGGCTGGGCGCTTGCGCGCCGGGCCGTGAGCTGCACCATGCACTCGCAGGCACGGCGAGCGAAGCGGACCTGCTCACGGCGTCCGAACAGGCGGAAGCCGGCGCGGTGGATGGGGTTGCCCGCGCGGGCGCGGCGGGAGACGACGTGGACGGAGAACTCGACCTCCCCGCTGTCCTCCCACTCCCACAGCTCGTAGTCCATCTGGCCCTCCTCGAGATGGCCCTCGAGCGTGCGATAGCCCCAGCCCCAGACGTGCACGCGCCGCCCGTCGACCTCGCGCAGCTCGTCGCGCACCTCCCCCACGCGCACCCCGAACTGGAAGCGCATGCCCCAGAAGCGGACTTCGAGCAGCATGTTGCGCCCCTCCAGCGGCGCGTCGGCGTCGTACAGCGCTCGCACCAGGTCGGGGTCCGCGAAGGCGTACTCGCCCATGAGCTCCCGGGCGTGGTCGAAGCTGCCCGGGGGCAGGCGGCAGCGGTACTCGTCGGCCGTCCAGCCCGGCGGCGGCGGGTCCTGTTCGATCTCGGCGGGTTCGAAGTTGAGGGGGCGGCCTGCCAGCGCGTCGACGGCCTCGACGTCCACCCAGCACGTGTCGATGTCGATGCGCCCCTCGCGGCGTCCGCCCGACAGCTCCACGACGCGCTCCAGCAACGACGTCCACATGTGCAGCTGAACCTCCTTGGCCATGCGTACGCGCTGGTAGAGCAGCTGGGACAGGCGGTCGCCACTGCGCGCCCACGACTCGATCTCGAAGGTCAGAGCGCCGTCGTCCTGCCCGCCGCGGAACTCGATCTGGCCGGCCTCGAGGTGGCCCTCCAGCGTGGCCAGGCGAAAGGAGGTCGGCGAGGCGTGGACCACGCGGACCGGCCCGTTCCACGGACCGGGCATGCGCACCAGCAGCTCGTCCCCGGGATCCAGCCAGCCGGACGCTCCGTGGCCGCGCTCGAAGCGCGCGAACTCGGTCGGAGCGACCCGGTTGGGATCCTCGCGCAGCGTCGTGACCAGCTGCTCGGGCGAGCAGCGCGCACCGGTGATCCGCACGCGGTAGCGGCGGTGGAAGGCGGGCCCTGTGCCGTCGGCCACGAGTTGCAGCCCGTCGCGGCGGATCGCCGGCGAGAGCTCGGGGGCGGCGTCGCGGCCCGGGCTGCCCGGCTCCTCGCGGCGGCCCATGGGCGTGGTGCGCCACATGTACCGCCAGGAGGTGAGGATGACCCCCAGCGGCCAGCCGACGAGAGTGGCCAGGCGGCTGGAGGACGGTCCATGTGACGGCATCCGCCAGGGCTACCCCGGCGCGCGGCCGGGTAGCTGACCGACATGGTCACCCGGCTCCTGCACGCTCTCGGGTTACGCGACTGGCAGATGCACGCCGCCGGCCTGAGCAGTATCGGCCTGTGCATCGTCCTGTGGATCCGCGCCAAGACGCTCGATCAGGAGGAGCGCGGCAACGCCGAGCGCCGCGCCCTGTTCGTCGGCCTGTGGCCGCCGATGTTCTGGCTCATCGGGGATGCGCTGGAGCGGCACCAGTGACGATGTCGTGCTCGGCCTCCCCGCGCGGGCGGAAGCGGTGGGCGAGGGGCATGCGCCGGTCCTGGCCGAACGCGCGCGCGCTGATGCGGATCCCGGGCGGGGCCTGACGGCGCTTGGGCTCGGCGCGCTCGACGAGGTCGACGACCCGGCGCACCACCGCGGGGTCGTGCCCGCGGGCCATCAGCTCCTCGGGATCCTCCTCCTCCTCCACGTAGGCCTGCAGGATGGGATCGACCGCCTCGAAGGGCGGCAGGCCGTCCTGACGCCAGAGGCTGGGACGCACGCCGCCGTGGGGATCGGTCAGGATGGACGCCGGTATCGGTCCTGGGGCGTCTCCCTGGCGCCAGCGGGCCAGGCGCACCACGGTGGTGCGGGGCACGTCCTTCAGGGGCGCGAAGCCGCCGAAGGTCTCCCCGTAGAGGGTCGAGTAGCCGCAGGCCAGCTCGGACTTGTTGCCCGTGGACAGCAGCAGGCGCCCGGGGACGTTGGTCAGGGCCATGAGCACGTTGGAGCGCACGCGGGCCAGCACCCGCTCCTCGGTGGAGGCCGACCCCGGGCCCGAGCTCAGCGCCCGGGGACCCAGGGCGTCCTCGTAGGCCGCACGCAGCCCGTCGACGGCCACCTCGCGCAGGTCGCAACCCAGCGCGGCCACCAGCTCGCGGGCGGCCTCCTCGGCGCGGGGGTCGGAGTCCGCCGCGGGCATGATCACCGCCGTCACCCGCTCGGGCCCCAGCGCCTCGCAGGCCAGCAGCGCGACCACCGAGGAGTCGATGCCCCCGCCCAGTCCGACCACCGAGTGGTCAAGCCCGTTCTTGGCCGCCTGGTCGGCGATGCCCAGCCGCAGCGCGCTCCACAGCTCGGCATCGGGGTCGAGGACCTCGGCCACGGGGGACGCGCCGACCTCGGAGGCCACCAGGGGGAGGGCCACGTGCGGCGCCTCCGCGCCGTCCGAGGAAGGATCCGCGCCCGTGTCCTCCGTGCGCAGGCGCGGGTCGCGCAGCCTGCTGGACCGCACCGAGCGCAGGTCGAGCGGCACCACCAGGAGCTCCTCGGCGAAGTGCTCGGCGCGGGCCAGCACGCGACCGCGGTGGTCGACGACCAGCGAGCCGCCGTCGAAGACCAGCTCGTCGTGGCCCCCCCAGCAGTTGGCGTAGGCGATCGGGCAGACGAGTTCGCGGGCGCGCTGGGCCAGCATGGCCTCGCGCTCGTGTGCCTTGCCCGAGTGGAAGGGGGAGGCCGAGGCGTTGATGATCAGCTCGGCGCCCGCCCGGGCCGCGGCGGTAGCGGGCCCGTCGCCGACCCACAGGTCGGCACACACGCACAGGCCCACGAGCCGGTCCCCGAGGCGCACCACCACCGGACCGCGGCCGCGCCCGAAGTAGCGCCCCTCGTCGAAGGTGCCGTAGTGGGGCAGGTGGCGCTTCTCGTAGACCACCTTGACCTCGCCCTCCGCGGCCACCACGAGGCAGTTGTGCAGATCGCGCGGGCCGTTGAGCGGCACGCCGAAGGCCACCACCACGTCGCGTGCGGCGGCGGCCACCTCCTCGGCCGCCGCGCTGCAGGCGGCCAGGAAGTCCGAGCGCCCCAGCAGATCCTCCGGCGGATAGCCGCACACGGCCAGCTCGGGGAAGAGCACGAGCTGGGCGCCGGCGGCGCGGGCATCCTCCACCCGTGCGCGCATGAGCTCCACGTTGCCCGGCAGGTCCCCGATCACCGGGTTGATCTGGGCGAGGCCGACGACCACCTCGGCCTCAGGCCGGCACCCCGGCCGGGCGGTCGGTCCAGCGCGCGACGTTGGCCAGCACCGGCTCGGGGTGATCGAGCGAGGAGACCAGCAGGCTGTGGTAGAAGCACTCCTCGGCCGAGCGCAGGCGAACCTCGGGCCAGCGCACGCGGTAGGCCTCGGCCTGGACCTTGGACATCTGGTCGTCGGCCATCTGGGCCGCCACCTCGGCCACGCCCGAGCCCTGATCGAACTGCTCCTTCTTGCGCCAGACGATCTCCTCGGGCAGCAGGTCCTGGAAGGCCGCGCGCAGGATCCACTTCTCCTTGCCCTGCCCCGGCAGCTTGAGCTCGGTGGGGATGCGCCCGGCCAGGTCGATCACCCCGTCGTCGAGGAACGGGGGGCGACCCTCGAGGCTGTGGGCCATCGTCATGCGGTCGACGCGCTGGAGGTTGACGTCGTGCAGCGCCTCCACCGAGCGGCGCAGCTCGTCGCGCAGCAGGCCGTGGTCCTCGATCTCGGCGTGGTAGTCGTAGCCCGCGAACAGCTCGTCGGCACCCTCGCCGGTGAGCGCCACGGTCACGTGCTCGACGGCCAGCTTGGCGGTGAACCACGCCGGCACGGCCGAGCGCACGAGGTCCTGGTCGAAGGACTCCAGGTGCCACACGAGCTCCGGAAGGGCGCTCGCGATGTCCTCGCGCGTGAGCACGTGCTCGTGATGGATGGTGTCCAGGTGCTCGGCCACCAGCCGCGCGGCGGCCAGGTCGCCCGAGCCCTCCAGGCCCACCGAGAAGGTGTGCAGCTCGCCGGCGTGGCGGCGCAGCAGCGCGGCGAGGATGGAGGAGTCAAGGCCCCCGGACAGGAACGCCCCCACCGGGACGTCGGACATGCGCTGCTTGGCCACGCAGTCGTCCAGGGCGCCGCGCAGGCGAGCGCACCACCCGTCGATGCTGTCCTCCTCCACCGGAGGCTCGGGGACCGAGTAGAAGCGCGTCCACCCGTGCGTGGAGTGCCATGAGGTCCCCGGCGGGAACTCCTGGACGTCCTCGGCGCGCCCCGCCAGGGCCTTGAGCTCGGAGGCCAGCAGCAGCGAGCCGTTGCGCTGGCCCATGTAGAGGGGCTTGATGCCCAGCGGGTCGCGCGCGGCGAAGAGGTCCTCGCCGTCCATCACCGCGAAGGCCCACATTCCGTCGAGGTGCTCCACGGCGTCCTCGCCGTACTCCTCGTAGAGATGCAGGATGGCCTCCGAGTCGCTCGAGGAGCGGAAGCGGTGGCGTTCCTCCAGCTCGGGGCGTACGTCGGGGAAGTTGTAGATCTCGCCGTTGGCGATCACCGCCCGCCGGCCGTCGCCCGAGCGGATCGGCTGGTCTCCGCCGCCGGGATCCATGATCGACAGGCGCCGGTGGCCGAGCATCCCTGTGCCGCCGGAGCTTCGAAAGGAGCCCGACGCGTCGGGTCCCCGGTGCACAAGGTCCTCCATCATCGCCCGCACGGTGGCCTCGTCGGCCGACCCCCAGGTCGCAGCTATTCCGCACATAGCCGCACCCTTCCCTCCGGCGGTCCACGCCGGTATCGCCCGTGGGACAAGATCAGCGCCCCGTTCCTGCGCCTTCGGGCCAAACGACCTGCCGGGGAGATCGGCGTTCTTGCAGTCGACGAGGCCTGCATCGCTACCACAAGGCCGCCCGGGAGCTGTGGAGGTTCTGCTGGCGCCGCGCGTGGCGCGCACATCGAGCTGGTCGCACGCGCCCTGGAAGAACAGGCGGCCGAGCCATCTTCCGCAGTAGCCTCTGTGTGCGAGGGGCTTTGGGACCGGAGCGAGTGACGCTGCGGACTCGGGGTTCCCATCCCACCGAGCGCGAAGACGTTTCGCGGCCGACACCCGGCGACTGATCGCCCCGGCGCCAGCTCTTGCCACCACGGGCGAGTAGCAGGCCGCTTTAGACACGGCCTTCCAGTCCGACTGCCGCCTTGAGGTCATCGATGTCTCGCTGGAGATCGACCGGGTCTTCGTTCACCTCATTCTCCATGAAGTCGGCGAGTCCGTCGGCCAGAGCGTCAAGCTTGTGATGGATCGCCCTTTCGCTCCGTCGTGAGGAGTTCTGCAAGAGGGCGACGAGGAGGAAGGTGATGATGGTCGTCGGCGTATTGATGGCCAGCTGGTAGGTGTCGAAGCTGTCCCAGAAGAAGTAGGTCGGTGCCCAGACCACGACCAGCAGAAAGCACGCCCCGAAGAACGCTCCTCCGCTGGCGAACCTGGCCGCCCTCTCGGCGAACCGGTTGAAGAATCCATGCGGGTCACTACCGGGCGCTCGGTCAGTCATGGGAATCCCTTCTGTTGGGGCGGCAAGAGGGGCAGCCTGCCACGGGGCGACGCGACCGACGAGAGGCACGCGAACCGGAGAATCAGCCGACGCGCGCCGGCCGCACCGGCGGGCTCAAAGGCGGGAAGGCGCGAGCAGCCAAGTTTGTCGGTCGCTGCCATCGAGGGCGATGACTCTCACCCCGGCGGATGGCAGCCGGCGTCAGCGATCACGTCTGGACCCTGCGCGGCATCGCCGCGCTGCTCGATTGAACTGGACCTACTACCCACACGGCGGGATCGTTTGCCTGGCCCGGGGCGCCGCCAGAGCGCCCTGTGGCGGTGTGTGGGACCGATCGCGGGTAGTCCGCCGCGGCGGCTCGGCAACGCCTGCGTCCTGTGGCGCGCCGACGGGCCGAACGGGGTCGGCTCGCCGCCTTCTACACTGTGGGCCAGGCCAGCGGGGTCTCGCAGCGCGACGCGAGGTGAGCGCCCCGAGCAGGCGGGAGGGAACGCGGCGCTCGTCTTCCGGGCGTTCGCGGGTCTCCTGGGAAGCAGCCAACCACTCCCCAGGAAGGGATCCCTACCGTGGACAGTTCACCAGGTCTTGGCGTTCCGTCGCGCCCGCCGACCTCCAATGGAAGCCATGCTCGAGCGAGCGAGCGCTCCGACGGGCGGGTGACCGCCGCCATCTCCAACGCGGTGGTGGGCATCTTTCGTGACTACCTGGGTCGGGGGCCCACCAAGGCCCGGGCGTTCCTCCGCGACAACATCGTGGTCGTGGTGTTGGAGGATTCGCTGACCAAGGCCGAGAAGGTGCTCGTCGACCAGGGCCAGGCCGAGGCCATGATGCAGATGCGCCGCGCCATGCAGGCGACGATGCGCGAGGCGCTCAGCGGGGCCGTGACCCAGATCACCGGACGGCGGGTCATCGCCTTCATGAGCGACAACCACCCCGATCCCGACTACGCCGCCGAGGTGTTCGTGTTGGAATCCGCCCCCCAGGACGGACATTCCCCGCAACAAGGACAGCCCTGAGCCGACCGCCCGCGCGCGCGAGCGCACGCCTGTGCTCGCCCCGGGCTCAGCGCGCTACACTCGCAGTGCGGGTCGGGCGAGGCCCAAGGGACACGCCCAGGCTTGCTTTCAGCGCCTTTGCGGTGGCGTCGGTCGGTCGGCCGAGGCCTTCGCAGGCGGGACTTCCCCTTCTGAAAGCAGGTTGCCGTGGCCTATCTTCACTGTCCGAAGTGTCGCCTCACCGTCTATGGCGCCGACGGCGCTCCCCCGGCGGTCAGCTGCCCGCGGTGCGCGGCCACGCTGGCCGACACGCCGCGCAGCATGTTCGTGCCTGCCCTCGGCCATGGTGGACTCTTTGCGGCCGGGGACGGGTTCGGCTCCATGCCCAGCGTTCCGGGCGGCACGGGGCTCGATGGCGGCGGCACCGTAAGCGAGCATTCGGCCTCCTCCAGGACAGCCGAGCGATCAGCGCCCCGGCCTAATGGTTCTCAGCCGCTGGCTGACGGGGCCTTGTCGGGGTGATCGAAGTAGGGGCGCAGGCGCTCCTGCAACCCGGTGAGCTCGAAAACGCGCTGCACCTCCGGGGACCCGGTGATGATGCGAAGCTCGCAGCCCCGGGCGTCGGCGCGCGCGCAGGTGTGCACGACGAGATGGACACCGGTTGAGTCCATGCACGTCAGGGCGCGCAGGTCGAGCACCAGCGTGTCATAGCCCTGGACCTGCTCGAGGGCCTGCTCGAGCAGGGGCGCGGTGCCCAGGTCAAGCTCCCCGTGGGGGTGCACGAAGGCCACGCAGCCGGTGGGGGCGACGGAGATCGAGAACTCCTCCGACCGGGCGAGCGTGGTCATCAGCCCTTTCCGTCCAGGTCGGGTCGGGCATCGGCGGAGCGCCCGACGCGGCGCAGGCGGCGGGCCTGGACGCGCAACTGGGCGAGATAGGGCTCGAAGGCCGGCTCGCGACGGCGCCTGTCCAAGGCGCGACCGCGCTCGCGGACCACCGCACGAGTGGCCTCGAGCAGCGGACGGGACTGGCGGGACTGGGAAGCACTTCCCGAGAGGGCGGCCAAGAGGACTCCTTGACGGACAGGGTGGGTGAAACCCTCCCAGGTTCCCGACCGCACCAGGATCGAGAGCCCGCCAAAGGGAACGTCGCAGCAGCCCGGCCTTCGCAGCGCACCGCGCCTGCCTGACCGCGAACACGCAGTGTAGCTCGCATCGCCGCTGACAGCAAGAGGGCGGCAGCCCGCGCTGCGCAGTGCACACCCCGAAGCATTCGCAGACGCCACCAGGGCTGATACGCGGCCCACCCACCTTCCCCTGGGTGACGCCGTCAACACGTTCGCAAGCCTGGCGCGCAGGCGGATTCCGGTCGGGATCCTCAGCGACACGACGCGGGGCCGCCCGGAGCGCAGCGCTCGTTACCGCGATCTACTCGCTCCGTCCGGCATCCCGTTTCGAGACGCGCGCGGCGTTTGTCAGCCGCGGACTCGCGTGGGGCGCGGTGCACGTCGCTCGCCGCGACGACAAGCGCGACTTCACGCCGGCCGACGCAGGGGCACTCGCGCGTGTCGCCGCCCCGATTGCCGACGGGATCCGCACCTCGCGGCGCTTCGACGCTGCGCGCCGAGCGCAGGGCTCCGCCGCGCCCGGCATGGTGATCGTGACCCGCACCGACGAGGTGGAGCTGATCACCCCGCCGGCACGCGAGCATCAAAGCGCAGGCGTAGCGAGTCACCCGAAGGCTCGGGGAGAGAGG
>DASZCY010000119.1:0-16884 GCA_035942615.1 Solirubrobacteraceae bacterium
CGAGCGGGCGACGACCTCGTGGCGCTCCTGAGGGGCGAACTCGAACAGGAAGCCCGGGCCCCCGGCCGCAGAGGCCTGCGGCGAGGCACTGACCTCAACCTCGCCCTCGATCACCACGATCCACGTCCGTTCGTGGACCTGGTGCTCGTGCATCTGCTGGCCGGCGGGGAGGTCGAGCACGATCGCACGCGCCTCCTCGGTCGAGGAGATGATGTGAGGGACGTGGGGCGCCACCTCCACGGTCCTGAGGTCCCAGCTCTGCACGTCCGGCTCCTCCTTCTGTGGTCGTTGGCTGCCCACCGTACTCCTCCCAGCTCGGCTGAAGCGCGACTCGGGGGGCGTCAGTGCGGGCGGCAGCGGTCCACCACGCGTCAGATTGCGCGACGCCGGGGGCGAGCGCGGCGACGGCTGGGCGCGACGTGGGTCCCGTTGAGACCGGCCCGTAGGCTCCGCCGCGTGCCGACCGTGCTCGTGGACGCCCGCGACGCCGCCCAGGCCGCGCCGCGCGGGGTCGGGCGCTACGTGCGCGGGCTGCTGGGCGGGCTGGCCGGCGTCGAGGGGTGGCGGGTGCGCGCGCCCACCGGCGGCCTGCCGGGTCCCGAGCTGGTCCACGAGCAGCTCGGCCTGGGGGTGGCGGCGCGCCGCGCACGCGCCGACGTGCTGCATGCGCCCAACTGCTTTCTTCCCCTGGTGCGCCCGTGCCCGGGCGTGGTCAGCGTCCACGACCTGGCCTTCGAGGCTCACCCGGAGGACTTCGCGCCGCGCACGGGCTGGAAGTTCCGCACCGTCACGCCCCGCGCGGTGCGCTCGGCCCAGCGGGTGATCTGCGTCTCGACATGGACCGCGCGCGACGTCGAGCGGCGCTACGGCGCCGATCCCGCCCGCCTGCGCGTGGTGCCCAACGCCGCGTCGTTGCCGGTGGGCGACGCCCCCGTGCCCGAGGGGCCCTACGTGATCGCGATCGGCGACGTGCGCGCCAAGAAGAACCTGGCGCGCCTGGTGCGCGCCTTCCGAGCCCTGCGCGCCGACGGGCTTCCCCACCGCCTCGTGCTGGCTGGCCCCGATGCCGGGCAGGCCGCCGCGCTGCGCGCCCAGGCCGGCGATGCGCCGGTGGATCTCACCGGCTGGGTGGACGATGCGCGGCTGGACGCGCTGCTGCGCGGCGCCGACGCGCTCGTGCATCCCAGCCTCTACGAGGGCTTCGGGATCGTGCTGGTGGAGGCGATGGCCCGCGGCGTGCCGGTGGTCAGCTCGAACGCGACCGCCCTGCCCGAGACCGCCGGTGACGCGGCGATCCTCTTCGACCCCCTCGACGAAGGTCAGCTGACCGCTGCGCTGCGCCGCGTGCTCGAGGACGCACCGCTGCGCGAGCGCCTGGCCGCCGCCGGCCGCGTGCGGGCGGCGCAGTTCACCTGGGAGCGCAGCGCGCGCGCGACCGCCGCCGTCTACGCCGAGGCGCTGGGCCGGTGAGGACCACCATCCTCATGCTGTCGGTGGACGAGGCCTGGCGCCTGGAGCGCTCCCTGCCCGCCGCGCTGGCCCAGCCGGGGGCCGAGGTGCTCGTGGTCGACAACGCCTGCTCGGACGGGACGGCCGAGCTGGCCGGCCGTCTCGGCGCGCGCGTGCTGGCGCTGCCCGAGCGTCGCTCCTACGCCGCGGCGATCAACGCGGGGCTCGCGGCCGCGCGGGACGCCGGCGCGGTGGCGCTGGTCAACGCCGACTGCACCCTGGACGCCGGCTTCCTCGCGGCCGCCGGCCCGCGCCTGGAGGAGCCCGGGGTCGGCTCGGTCGCCCCGCTCCTGCTGCGCGCCACCGGCATGGAGGAGGCCAACCGCCTCGATGTGCTCGACGCCGCCGGGATGACCATCGACCGCCGGCGCAAGAACGGGCTGATCGGCCACGGCACGCCGGCGCGCCCGGGGACCGGCCCGGGCCCCGAGCCCTTCGGACCTGACGGCGCCTGCGCGGTGTATCGCCGGGAGGTGCTCGACGCCGCCGCGGTGGACGGCGAGGTCCTCGACGAGGACATGGCCCTGTGGGCCTCGGACGCCGACCTGGCCTGGCGCGCGCGCCTGGCCGGCTGGCGCTGCGTGCACGAGCCGCGCGCGTTGGGCTGGCATGTGCGCTTCTACTCGCCCACCACCCGTGCCGCCCTCCCGCCCGAGCATCGTCGCCTGCAGTTTCGCAACCGGCTGCTGATGATGGCCAAGAATGATCGGTGGAGCGATCTGCGCGGCGACCTGCACCACGTGCTTGGCTACGAGGTCCTCGCGCTGGGCCATGCGCTCGTGCGCGAGCGCTCGCTGCTGCCCGCCTACGCCGACGCGCTGCGACACCTCCCCGCCGCTCGCCGCCGGCGGCTGGTCGTCCAGTCCCGGCGCAGGGCGGGTCGCCCGCCCTTCGCGCCGCCACCCCGCGCGCAGTGGCGCGCTCGGGCGTTGATCAGCGCGGCGCCCGGGCAATGACCTGCATGCGGTCGCGGAAGTCGGGCGCCCACATGCGCTGAGCAACGCCCGCGACCTGCGCCCATCGCACCAGGGTGCGGGCCAGCGGCGGGGAGTAGCCACCGAGGCGCTCGAGGTAGTAGCGCACGGTGAAGGCCTTGGGGGCGGTGGCGACCTCGAGGACCTCCCAGCCGTGGCGGGCCAGCAGCACCCTCATCGAGGCGCGCGTGAAGTACTGCACGTGGGTGGGCAGCACCGACCACCACCGCGCGCCCATGGCCCGGGCCAGGCGCGAGCCCGCGTCAGGCAGCGCGAACCACGCCAGCCGCGGCCCGTCGACCCGCAGGAGCGCCGCGAGGTGGTCGAGCGCCTCGCCGGGGCGGGGCAGGTGCTCGATCACATCGCCGAGCACCACCGCGTCAAAGGCCGCGTGGGACAGGTCGGCGCCCAGCAACTCCTCGGTGCGCACGTCCAGCCCCAGCCGCTCGCGCGCGTAGGCGGAGGCAAAGGCGCTGGGCTCCACGCCGGTGGTCTCCCAGCCGCGGTCGCGAGCCTCGGCCAGCAGGAAGCCCACCCAGCAGCCGAGGTCCAGCAGGCGGCCGGGTCCGCCCGACCAGCGCTCGATGCGTGCGAGCGCGCGGCGGGCCGTCTCGCGCTGCCCGGCCTCCTCCTCGACGTAGGCCTGCGAGGCGGCCTCGCCGTAGGCCTCGCCCAGTGCCGCGTCGGAGGGCATGCGCTCGAGCTGGCGGTGGCCGCAGCGCGGGCAGCGCACCAGGTCGCTCAGCGCGACGCCGAACGCGTCGGTGGTGGGCACCAGGCCGGCGGCGCCGGCCTCGCCGGCCACGCGCAGGTCGCTCACCAGCCCGCACCCATCGCAGGCACAGCACCGCGGCGAGGTCACGTCAGCCTCCGCGCCGACCGGGCGACGAACGGCGTGGAGCAGGCCAGCACGACGATGAGCGGCTCGAGCGGCGCGCGATAGCGCGTGCCCGAGGCGCCGGTGTAGACGATCGAGGCCGCCAGCGCCAGCGCGAGCACGGGCAGCACCAGCGCGCGCCGGGCGCGGTGGCGCCATAGCGCCACGAGCGCCAGCCCGAGCAGCGGGTAGTACATAAGCAGCCCGAGCTGCGTGGCGCCCACCGAGCGTCCCTCGAAAGGTACCTCGACCAGCGCCAGCGACGGGTCGCGCAGGTCCCACAGGCGCACGATGCCGTTCCAGAAGAAGGCCTGGGGCAACGACGCCGGGTTCTCGGCGATGTAATCGAAGGCCAGCTGCTGGAGGTTTTCCTGGAACTCGCTGTCCGACGTCGGGGTCCTCAGCAGCCGCTCGGCGGCCGGCGTGCGGATGCGACATGCGTAGGGGAAGTCCTCGCTGGTGGCCGACAGCTCGTTGAACGTGCAGTACAGCGCCCCGCTCTGGACGGAGACCGGCACGAAGCCGCCGTCCACCACCGCGTTGCGGATCGTCCACGGGGCCACGCATAGCGCCGCGACGGCCACCGTCGCGGCGGTCAGCGCCACCCCGCGCCGCCAGCCCGCCGCGGCGATCCAGGCGACGAGCACGCCGGCCAGCAGGAAGCCCGAGCTGGGGCGTACGAGGATGGCCAGGCCGACCAGGACGCCGGTGGTCACTACCGTGCGCCGCGTGGGGCGCCGCTCGAGGACGAGCAGGAGGACCGCGAGCCCCAGCGGCACCGCGAGGGCCTCGGAGTACAGGCGCACCTCGAACTGCCAGGCCAGCGGGTAGACGGCGACCAGAAAGGCCGCGGCCACCGCCGCGCCGGCACCGAACAGGCGCCGCGCCAGGGCGAAGGTCAGGCTCACCGTGACCGGCGTGACCGCCAGCGCCTGCACGCCCATGACCAGCTGCGGGTCGGGGCCCAGCAGCCAGTACCACAGGCCCACCCACGCCGTGTACAGCGGCGCCTTCCACAGCGAGGGATGCAGTTCGCCGAAGGGCGTGGTCGACCACCACGCCAGCCCGTCGGCGAACAGCCGTCCCTGCAGGTCGTACTCGAGCTGGTCGCCGGCCAGCGCGTGGCCGTCGGTCAGGGCCAGCGAGGCCAGTCTCACCACGACGGCCAGCGCGATGGCCGTCCCCAGCAGGAGCGCTTCGCGCCCCGAAAGGCCGAGGCGGGCGAGGGTGCGTCCCATGGCGGCGCGCGAGTATACGGCCGGGTGCATGCTGGCCCAGCGGCCCCTCTAGCATGCCCCGGATGCCCGAGCGTGCGCTGCACCTGCTCACGGTGGTCACGCCCATGCTCGACGAGGAGTCCACCGTGCACACCTTCCACGCGCGGCTGGCGGGCGCGCTGGACGGCCTTCCCTGGGAGCTCGTGGTGGTCGACGACGGCTCAACCGACGCCACGCCACGGCTGCTCGACGAGCTGGCCAGCCGCGACGGGCGGGTGCGCGCCATCCATCTCTCGCGGCGGTTTGGCCACCAGACCGCCCTGACCGCGGGCCTGGACCACGCGCGCGGCGACGCGGTCGTGATGCTCGACGGCGACCTGCAGGACCCGCCCGAGCTCATCCTCACCATGCTGGATCGCTGGCGCGAGGGTGCCGACGTGGTCTACGCCGCGCGCACCCATCGCGAGGGCGAGAGTCGCTTCAAGCTGGGCACCGCGCGCGGCTTCTACCGGGTCCTGGGCCGCCTGTCCGACGTGCCCCTGCAAAGCGACTCGGGCGACTTCCGCCTGCTCGACCGCCGCGCGCTGGACGCGCTGCAGTCCATGCGCGAGCGCAACCGCTACCTGCGCGGGATGACCGTCTGGGTTGGCTTCACGCAGACCGCCGTACCGTACCGTCGCGAGGTGCGCCACGCGGGGGCCACCAAGTACCCGCTGCGACGGATGCTGCGCTTCGCGCTGGACGCCATCGCGTCCTTCTCCTACGTGCCCTTGCAGGTGGCCTCGCTCATGGGCTTCCTGTTCGCCGCCCTGGCCTTTATGGCCATCCCGGTGGCGCTCACCTTCAAGCTGCTGGGCGCGTTCGTGCCCGGCACCACCACCACGATCATCGCCGTGCTGCTGCTGGGCGGCATCCAGCTCATGGCCATCGGCCTGATCGGCGAGTACGTGGGACGCATCTACGATGAGGTCAAGGGTCGTCCCCTCTACGTCGTGCGCTCCCGGGTCAACGTGGCCGAGCCCGCAGCGGATGAGCCAGAGCGTCTCCCCGTCCCTTAGGGAGGGCGACGGCGGCCGGGGTGGACGCCGGCGGCGCTCACCCAGGGACCTCGCGGGCGGAGCGACGGGGTCGCGCGGGCGCGGGCGGACCCTCGCGGTCGCCGGCGCGCTCATCTCCGTGGCCAGCGTCGCCGGGGTGGTGTGGTGGGCGCTCGGGCAGGAGCCGCCCGAGCTTCCCGCGACCACCGGCGAGTTCGCCGCGCTGGGCGCGGCCGTGCTCCTGTACTTCGCGGCCTGCGCCGTGCGCGCCGAGCGCTGGCTGGTCCTCCTCCGTCGCAACGGAGGTCGTCCGCTGCGCCGCGACATGTACGGGCTGACCGCGGTCGGCTACATGGGCAACAACGTGCTGCCCGCTCGCGCGGGCGACGCCCTTCGCGTGGTCTTTCTCCATCCGCGGGTGGACACCGACCGGCGCACCGTCATCGGCACCCTGCTGGCCGAGCGCCTGCTCGACGTCGCCGTGCTCGGCACGCTCTTCGTCGTGCTGGCCTTCGGCGCGCTGCAGGGCATCGAGGTCCCCGCGGGCGGGCGCGTGGCCCTGGGGCTGGGCCTGGTCGCCCTCGCCGTGGTCGGCGGGACGGTGGCCTGGTGGGTGCTGCGCCGCAGCGGGCGCGCGGAGCGCCTGCGCACCTTCGTGGCCCCCATGCTCACCGCGCTGACCCGCCTGCGCGGGCGCCACCTGGTCGAGGTGGTGGCCATCAGCCTCGTGGTGTGGTGCCTGGAGACGGTGGCCTGGTGGGCCACCGGGCGGGCCTCGGGCCTCGACGTCAGCCTGCTGGAGGCCGGCTTCATCCTCGCGCTGACCTCAATGGTGGTCCTCATCCCCTCCGGGCCCGGCTATGCGGGAACGCTCGACGCGGCCATCATCCTGGCCACTCAGGCCCTGGGTCGCAGCGCGTCGGCCGGCGTGTCCTTCCTGTTGCTGCTGCGCTTCGTGATCATGGTGCCGATCACCGCTGCCGGGCTCATCGCGCTGCTCATGCGCTACGGGGGCCGACGGGGGCTGGCCGCCGCCCGCGCGTGAGGGTCGCCGTGCTGGGGGCCGGTGTGGCCGGCCTGACCTGCGCCCTGCGCCTGGCCCAGGCCGGGCACGGCGTGGACGTCTTCGAGCGCTGGCCGGGCCTGGGCGGCCAGGCGGCCACGCTGGACGTCGGCGGCGGTCACCGGCTCGAGCGCTACTACCACCACTGGTTCACCTCCGACCGCCACATCGTCGGCCTGTGGGAGGAGCTCGGCGTGGCCGGCGCCATCGAGTGGCGGCCCTCGTCGGTGGCCTTCTTCGCCGACGGCGCCTCGCACCCGTTCACCACCCCGCTGGACCTGCTGCGCTTCACGCCGCTGTCGCCCCTGGCGCGACTGCGCATGGGCCTCGCGGTGGTGCGCCTGCAGCGCGCGGGCCGCGACGTGTCCGCCTACGAGGGCGAGACCGCGCGCGCGTGGATCGAGCGGGAGATGGGCGCCCAGGCCTGGGCCAGGGTCTGGGGGCCGCTGCTGCGCGGGAAGTTCGGCGCCCGCGCCGACGACATCTCGATGGCATGGCTGTGGGGCAAGCTGACGCTGCGGCGCAGGCTGGAGGGAAAGGAGGCCCGCCGTGAGCTGTTGGGCTACCCGCGCGCCTCCTTTGAGCCGCTGTTCGCGGCGCTGCGCGCGGAGATCGAGGCGCGCGGCGGGCGGGTCCTGATCGACCGCCCGGTGGCGTCGCTGGCCCGGGCGGCCGACGGGCGGCTCACCGTGATGCCGGGGGCGGCGGGGTCCTTCCGCGCCGGGCACGACCCGCGGGTGTTCCCGCCGGCGGACGGCGGCGGGAACGAGCGCTACGACCGCGTGGTGGCCACCGTGCCCAACGACGTCTTCGCGCGGCTGCTCGACGCGGACCTGCGCGCCGAGGTCGGTCCCGCCTACCTAGGGCGCCTGGACGCCGTGGAGTACCACGCAGCGCTGTGCCTGCTGCTCGAGCTCGATCGCCGTTTCTCGCCGTTCTACTGGACCAACGTGGCCGAGCAAGGGCTCCCCTTTGTGGGGCTGATCGAGCACACCAACCTCGTGGCGCCCGAGCGCTACGACGGGCGGCGCTTCCTCTATGTGGCCAACTACCTCGAGCATGGCCACGAGCTGCTGGACCTCGACGCCGATGCGCTGCTGGCGCGCTACACGCCCGGGCTGCGGGCGGTCAACCCCGCCTTCGACCCGTCGTGGGTACAGGCGCGCTGGCTGTTTCGCGAGCCCGCCGCCCAGCCCATCGTGGATGTCGGCTACCACCGGCGCATCCCGTCGCTGCACACCGGCGCGCCCGGCCTGGTGCTGGCCAACACCACGCAGATCTATCCCGAGGACCGCGGCACCAACTACGCGGTACGTCTGGGCGAGCAGGCCGCTCAGGCGGTCCCGACGGCGTAGAGGTCGTTGCCCAGCGCCAGGCGCAGCGGCCACGCACCCGCCAACCGCGAGGCGCGGCCCGCGGGGCCCAGGTCGCCGGTGAGGTGGTGGTCGCCGCCGCGGGCGACGTCGCTGTCGATCCACGCGCGCGCCTGGTGGAAGCCCGCGCCGCGCAGCAGGCGGCGCAGCGACCACACGGTCTGCTCGTTGACGTGGTAGCGCTTGGACTCGGCGATCCACCAGTCGGCGCGACGCACCGCCTCCCCGGCTCCGGTGGCGCGCAGGGCTACGCGCGCGAGCGGCCAGCCCAGGGAGAGGAACAGGCGGTTGGGAGCGGTGTGGACGACCAGGCGCCCGCCCGGGCGCAGCACCCGGCACAGCTCGGCCATCGCCGTGCGGGCGTCGGCGGGCACGAGGTGCTCGACCACGTCGCCCAGCAGCGCGCGGTCGAAGCTGGCGTCGGGCCAGGGCAGCGCGGTGACGTCGCCGTGGCGCACGTCGGCGCCACTCACTTCGGTGAGCGTCTCGCGGGTCAGCTCGACGGCCGCCTGGGCGTAGTCGAGCCCCGCCACGTGCGCGCCCCGTCCGGCACAGGCCAGCAGCACCTCGCCCCGTCCACAGCCGGCGTCGAGCACCGCCTGGCCGGGCGCGACGTCCAGCAGCTCGAGCTCGCGGGCCTTGAGCGGCGACAGCCCGCGGTCGGCGCGGAAGCGCTCCCAGCCCTCGCAGAGGTCGGAGAGGAAGTAGTCGCGGTCGTAGAGGTCGCTGGGCAGCCGCTGCATGGTCGGGAACTGGCGCGCCGGGGTCTTCGGGCCACCCCGACCGAGAGGGACCCTCAGGAGCTGCCCGTGGGCTCGCGCTCGGCGGCCAGCGCCTCCGCGCGGATGCGCGCCAGCGGGCGCGCAGTGACCCGGCTGGGCTCACGCTCGGAGGCCCGCGCCTCCTCGTAGACGCGCCAGGTGGCGTGCGCGGCGTCCTCCCAGCTCCAGTTGGGGGGCGGCGGTGCGGGGCGTGTCGCGCGCTGGGCGGCGGCCAGCAGCCCGGCGAGGTCATGGGGCTCGACGAAAGTGGCACGGTCGCCCAGCACCTCGCGCAGCACGGGCACGTCGGAGGCCACCACCGGCGTGCCGCAGGCCAGCGCCTCCACGGGCGGCAGCCCGAACCCCTCGTCGTCTGAGGGAAAGACCAGCGCGCGGGCGCCGCAGTAGAGCGCCGCGAGGTCGTCGTCGTCCACCTCGCCGGTCAGCGCCACGCCCGGCAGCTCGTGCGCCCACAGGTGCGCCGGGCCGACGAGCACGAGGGGTAGCTCGCGCGGCGCGGCGGCCAGCGCGGCCACCCGCTTGCGCGGATCGGGGTGCTGCAGGCCCCCCACCCACAGCAGGTAGTCGTCGGGCAGGCCGTGGCGCGCTCGTGCGTCGGCCACCTCGCCCTCCGAACGCGGACCCAGCACGGGCGCGGGCGCCTCGCCGACCACCGCGATGCGCTGAGGCGCCAAGCCGAGGTGCTCCTCGGCGTCGGCGGCGACGGCATGGGTGGGCACGATCACGCGCTCGGCGCGCTGGACGGCCAGGTAACGCAGGCGAAAGCGCATCCCCGTGCGCAGGTACTCCGAGCGGCGCTTGAGCGGGATGAGGTCGTGCAGGGTCACCACCTGCGGGCACGGTGTGCGCAGCTGGGCACCGTCGATCCATGGGGCGTGGAAGAGGTCGGCGCGTCGCGGGCGGTGACCCACCTCGATGGCGTGGGCCCCGGCGACCTTGCGCAGGGCGGGCAGCAGGCAGCGAACGTAGCGCCCGATACCCCGGCAGTCCGTGCCGGGGCGGGCGTCGAACAGCACCTTCACGATCCGCTCACACCCAGGTCGCGCATCGCGCGCACCATAGCTGACGAGTGCGTCAGCGCCATGTGCGGGGGCAGAGCAGCCCGGCCACGCGGTCGGCGTAGGCGTCGGCGCCAAAGCGCTGGGCGTGCGCGCGCGCCGCCGCGCTCATCGCCCTGCGATGGGCGAGCACGTGCAGCACGCCGGCCGCCAGGGCGTCGGGGCGGCCCGGCTCGACTAGCACACCGGTGACCCCGTCGTCGACCGTGTCGGGCAGGCCGTCGACGCGCGTGGCCACCACCGGGGTGCCGGCGGCCATGGCCTCGGCGAGCACGGTGCCGAAGGGCTCCTCGCGCGAGGGCGCCACCAGCACGTCGAGGTGGGCCATGAGACCCGGCGCGTCCGCGGCCCACCCGTACTGCTCGACGCCCTCGGCGCCGCGCACGGCCCGCAGGTACCCGGGGTCGCCGGCGTAGGGGTCGTCGCCCACCATCACGATCCGCGCGCCGGGGGCCCCGGCGCGGATCGCGGGCGCGGCGCGCACGAGGTCGAGCGGGCCCTTGCGCGGCTCGATGCGCCCGACGAACCCGATCAGCGGACCGCCGCCGGGCGGCCACGGCGGGGGGGAGGGCGCCACGTCGAGTTCGACCGGGCAGCCGACGACGTGCGCGCGCAGGCCGCTCAAGCGATCGGCCACCGCCCGCGAGTCGGCCAGCACCAGCGAGGCCGCGCGCCAGTGGGGCGGCACGCGCCCGACCATGTCGTGCACGTGCAGCACGGTGCGCCGGCCGGCCAGCGCCGGGAGCAGGCGTCCGGGGACGCCGCCGTTGAGGTAGACGGCGTCGAAGCCGCGCGCCAGCCGCCGCGCCGGCGCCCAGGAGAGCAGCGCGCGGGCGCCCGCCCCGCGCTCGAGGCCGCCGAGGGGGAGGCGGTGGGCGGGCAGGCCCGCGTCCTCCAGCGCCCCGGGCCCGGGGGTGGTCAGCTCAACGGTCCAGCCCCGGTCGGCCAGCCGGTGAGCCAGACGCAGAAAGCCCACCTCCGCCCCTCCGGGGTGAGCGGCGGCCTGGACGGCCAGGAGGCGTCGCGGGCCGATGGTGGGCATCACGTCGGCCTCCGCCGCTCGGCGAACCACGCGCGCAGCTCGTCCTCGTCCGCGTGCGGGTCGTTCTTGAGGCTGTGCACGAAGGCAAAGCCGCGCTCGACGAGGCGCTGAGGGGAGTCGGGCAGGCCGACGTGGGAGAGCCCGAAGGGTTCGCCTTCGGCCACCATGCCGCGCAGCTCGAAGCCCAGCGCGGCGGCCTGCAGGCCCAGCATCACGTCGTCGCCGATGCGGGCGTCGATCCAGCGCAGCGGGTCGTCGAACATTCCCGCGGCGGCCATGGCCTGCACCATGCGCGGCGTGATCACGCAGGCGGCGGCCATGCAGTGGGTGCCGGGTGCGTAGCCGCGGCCGCGCAGGCCGGCGCGGACCTCGCGGCGCACCGCGGCATTGCGCCCGCCCAGGGCGCGCTGGAGGTGGGGAGCCCTGCGCCACAACCACACGGGCCTTGCATGGCGGCGCACCATGGCCGCCCACGCGCGCACGTCGCGCACCTGCCCGTTGGGCGTACGCCGGCAGGCGCCCAGCACCCCCACCTTCGGGTCGCTGGCCACGGTGGCGCGCACGTGCCGGGCGAAGGCACCGATGACCAGCGCGTCGGTGTCCAGGCGCAGCACCGGCTCGCCGGGCGCGCGCGAGCGCGCCCAGCGCAGGCCCAGCAGCGTCGCCGCGCACACCCCGCCGAAGGTGCCCACGCCCTCCCCGTTGCGCGGGTTGGGCAGCACCTCAAGGGCCCGCCCGGGCTGGGACGCGGGCCAGGCGCGCCGCTGCTCGGGCGCGTCGTCGACCAGCAGAACCGGCCCCGCGTCGGGCTCGTGGTGGTGCAGCGAGGCCAGCAGGTCGGCCACCCGGGCCTCCTCGCGGGGCCCGGGGCCCACGGGCACGACGACGGGCAACCGGGACATGACCGTGGATCCTCGCACCGGGGCTCGCGCCCCGAGCCGCCGCCCTGGGCCCGCGCCCGTGGCATCCTCCGCGCCGTGTTGGCCCTCGCCACCGATCCCTATCGCGAGGCGGTGTGGGAGGCCGTCCCGGCCGGCGCTGCCCCCGAGCGCTTCGAGGAGCGTCGCCGCCTGCTGCTCGCCGCCCTCATCCCCGGCGAGCGGATGCTCGACCTGGGCTGCGGGGAGGGAGCCTTTGCCGCCGCGGCCCAGCGGGTCGGCTGCCAGGCCGTGGGCGTCGACGTGGCCCGCGAGGCGCTGCGCCGGGCAGAGGCGGCGCATCCCGGCCCCGAGTACCGCTTGTGGCCGCCGCTCGCGCCCCTGCCCGCGGGCGACGGCGAGTTCGACGTCGCCTGGGCCGGCGAGGTGGTCGAGCACGTGGTCGACCCCTTCGCCGTGCTGGGGGAGGTCCATCGCGCGCTGGGCCCGGGCGGGCGCCTGCTGCTGACCACGCCCGCCCATCCGCTGGCGCTGCGCCTGCGCCTGGCCCTCAGCGGGCGTGCCTTCGATGAGCACTTCAGCGTGCGCGCCGATCACCTGCGCTTCTTCACCGCCCGCTCGCTGCGCGCGCTGGTGACCGACGTGGGCTTCGCCGACGTCCGGGTGGCCACGCGGGCGCACGCCACCCTGGTGGCCCGTGCGCGTCGCCCTTGACGTCACGTCCGCGCGGCGGGCTTCGGGGGAGGCGGGCGAGACCTACTCCGGCACCACCGTCTACCTGCAGCGCCTGGTGCCCGCCCTGCGCCGCCTGGGCGTCGAGGTCCTGGAGGTGCACAACGAGCGCCGCGCGCCGCCCGCGGGCGGCGGCTGGGGCAGTGTGCGCAACCTGGCCGCCGATCTGGCCTGGACACAGCATGAGCTGCCCCGCCGGGCTGCGCGCGCGGGCGCCGACGTGCTCCACCACCCGCTGCCCGCGTGCGCGCACCTGGCCGGTCAGGCGCAGGTGACCACCGTCCAGGACCTCGCCTTTGAGGCGCTGCCGTGGGCGTTCGACCCGCGCTTTCGTCGCTGGGCGCGGCTCACCCACCGGGCGGCGGCGCGCGGCGCGCAGGCCGTGGTGGCTATCTCGGCGGCCACGCGCGACGACGTCGTCGCGCGCTGGGGGGTGGACAGCGAGCGCATCGTGGTGGCGCCGCTGGGCCCCGGCCAGGAACCCGACGCGCGGGTCCCCGTGGCGCGGCCCACCCATTTCCTCTACGTCGGCGACGCCGAGCCGCGCAAGAACCTCGGGTTGCTGCTGGAGGCCCATGCGCGCTACCGGGCCAGCGTGGGCGAGCGCACCGCGCTGCCGCTCGTGCTGGCCGGATCGGCGCAGGCGCGGGGGCGCGGGATCACCGTGGAGCAGCGCCCCGGCCCCGAGCGCCTGGCCCAGCTGTACGCGCGCGCCGCGGCTCTCGTGCACCCCTCGCTGCACGAGGGCTTCGGGCTCACGCCCCTGGAGGCCATGAGCGCGGGCGCCCCGGTGGTCGCCGTGCGCGCCCGAGCCGTCGAGGAGGTGTGTGCCGACGCCGCGCTGTACGTCGGCCCGCGCGACGCCGAAGGGCTGGCCGGCCACCTCGTCCGCCTGGGCGTCGACCTGCGCCTGCGCGCCGACCTGCGCCTTCGCGGGCGCCGGCGCGCCGCCGAGTTCTCGTGGGCGCGCTGCGCGAGCGCCCACCGGCGGGCCTATACGCTCGCCCTCCAACGCGCGGCAGGCAGGAAGGACCTGGCATGAAGGTGGCGATCCTGGGCACGCGGGGCATCCCGGCGTCCTACAGCGGCTTCGAGACGGCGGCCGAGCAGCTGGCCGGGCGCCTCAGCGCGCGGGGGCACGAGGTGGTCGTGTACTGCCGCCCCCACGTGGTCGACCGTCGCCTCAGCGAGCACGTCGGCGCGCGCCTCGTGCACCTGCCCACGCTGCGCAACAAGTACCTGGACACCTTCGCCCACACGTTGCTGTCGTCGCTGCACGCCGCGCGCAACGTCAAGCCCGACGTGGCGCTGTTCTTTATCGCGGGCAACAGCCCGCTGTGCCTGGTGACCCGCACCGCCGGCATTCCCACGGTCATCAACGTCGACGGGCTGGACAGCGACCGCTCCAAGTGGCCGCCCTTCGCCAAGGCCTACCTGCGCTTTGCCGAGCGCAACGCCCCGCGCTGGGCCGACACCACGCTGACCGACTCCCATGCGGTGGCCGACATCTTCGAACAGCGCTACGGGCAGCGCATCGGGGTGGTTCCCTACGGCGTCGAGGATCCGGGCTGGCCGGCCACCGGCACGCTCGAGCGCCTGGGCCTCGAGGCGCGGCGCTACCTGCTCTTCGTCGGGCGCCTGGAGCCCGAGAACAACCCGCACGTGCTCGTCGAGGCCTTCTCGCGCATCTCTGCCGCCGCCGCGCGCGACATGAAGCTCGTGGTGGTGGGCGGCGCGCCCTACGCGGACGAGTACATCCGTACGGTGCACCGTCGCGGCGACCCGCGCGTGGTCTTCCCCGGCTACGTCTTCGGGCCCGGCTACTGGGAGCTGCAGCGCAACGCCTACGCCTTCTGCGCACCCACCGAGGTGGGCGGCACCCACCCGGTGATCCTCGAGGCGATGGCCGCCGGCAACTGCGTGCTGGTCAACGACCACGCGCCCAACGTGGAGACCATCGGCAATGCCGGTCTGACGTTCTCGGGCGAGGAGGGGGTGGCGTCACTGGCCCGCCAGCTCGAGCGCCTGCTCGCCGACCCGCAGCTGGTCGAGCGCATGCGCGAGCGTGCACGGGAGCGTGCCCGCCGCTACACCTGGGACGCGGTCACCGACCAGTACGAGGGTCTGCTGCGCCGCGCGGTCTCCGCCCGCGGCCCCGGGCCGCTTCCGGCGGAGCTGGTCAGCCCGCGCTGAGCACCGGCGGCGTGGCTCAGTCGCGCCCGCGGCCGTCGTCCACTTCGAGGAAGTGCGACTGGGAGTGAAACGCCCGGCCCGAGGCGTCGGTCCACCGCAGGCGAATCCAGCCGTCGCGGCGGGCGGTGAAGCTGGCGCGCATGTAGTGGCGCGGGCGGCCCGCCTGGCCGGTGGCTCGCTTGACGTAGCGCGTGGGCTTGCCTCGGTAGGAACGCGTGCGCACCTGCACCTCGATGGGGATCACGCCGCGGGTCTCGGGCCGGGCGATGCCCCACACGCTGACCGCATCGCCGCGGTCCACCCGATCGTCGTCCAGGTGGAAGCCCACGCGGTAGGCGTCGTAGGCGGGCTTCTCCTTGCCCTCCAGGGTCATCAGCCCGCTCTGGAAGGTCTTGCCCCAAGCCCTCGCCGTCCTGGTGTCCACGCCCGGCAGCGGCTTGTCGTCGACCAGCAGGAACTGGGAGAAGCTGCGCACGTAGGGCTTGCTCCAGGCGATGTACTCAGCCTCGTTGATGTACTCCTCCTGGCGGGCGTTGGAGACGCCGACCGGATCGGGCGGGGCGGTTTGGTAGCCGAACTCCGTGAGGAAGATAGGCACCCCGTCGCGCGAGGGGAAGCCCGCCCCGTAGCGCTGGTAGGCGCGGCGCAGCTCGCTCTGCAGGTCGCCCAGGTTGGCGGTGGTCACCCACTCGTCCGAGGCGGGCCGGCGCCCGGGGGCGAAGTTCAGCTCGTAGGGGTGGTGGGCCCAGCCGCTGGAGGCGAAGAGACCGGGATGGGCGGTGCGGAAGGCCTCTCGGTCGGGCCGGGCGGGGCACCCGCGCGCCGTTGCCGCGGAGCCCTCGAGGATCCGCCCGTTGACATCCAGGCAGTAGACTGAGCGCAGGAAGCGCAGGATGTCCATGGAGCGGGTGACGCCGCGACGGTTACCCAGGCCCTTGGGCGCGGTCTCGCCGATCAAGATCGTGTCGCGCCCGTGGGAGGTTGCCTGCAGGCCGTTCCAGGCGGCGTCGACCAGCGAGCGATAGATGGCCGGAGCGGCCTCCACGGACCCGCTGCCACGGCCCCTGCGGGGGTCGGGGCGCCACTGTGGGGTCAGCCAGCCGGCCTGGTTGGGCTCGTTCCAGATCGACCAGAAGGTCACGCGCGGTACCGTGGCGCCGGAGGCGTCGGGGAAGGCGCCGTTGTAGCGCAGGCCGACCGCGCGGACGAAGGCCTGGAACTCGGCGGGGCTCGGCTCGTGGGTCTTGTCGATGTCCTCACGCCCGGGATCGGCGGTCGCCCACTTCGGCGCCGGCGAGGTGATGTTGAAGTGGACATCGATGCCGCGCTGGCGGGCCAGTCGCACGATCTGGTCATAGCGGTCCCAGGTGCCGGGTGGGTAGGCGTTGGGGTCGGCGGCGTTGAAGCCGGCCGGGCGCTGCTGGGAGTCGGGCTGGGGCGCGACGGTCTGCCAGAACACCGAGATCCGCAGGCGGTCGACCCCCAGATCGGCGAGCCGGTTGAGCGTGTCGGCGCGGCCTTGGGGCGTGTTGAAGATGAGCAGATTGTCGTCCTGGAAGCTGGCCTCCATCGACTTGTCGGCCTGCGCGGCGGCGGGCAGGCCGAGGGCGCAGGTCAGGCAGGCAACGCCGGCCGCGAGGAGGCGGCGGGGCCGGACGGCGAGGCGGGGACGAGAGGGCATCGAGGCAGGCAACCCGCGAGAGCCTAGGAGGTTGCGCCTCGCCCGCTGCGGGTGGCGGGGCGTGGCGGGCAGGCCGGTCAGCCGCCTGCCACCGCGCGGCGCGCCTCGAAGAAGAGGCGCACCGCCTGGGGCGAGCGCGGGTCCAGGAAGATCGCCGTGCGCACGGTCTCCGCCGCGCGCTCGGGCCGGCCCAGCACGGTCAGCTGGTACTCGGCCAGGCGCAGCCACGCGTCGTGATTCTCGGGCTGCAGGCGCACGGCCTCGAGCAGCGCTCGCCCCCCGGCCTCCGGGTTGCCGCCGGTGCGCTGGATGGTGGCCTGGGCGAACAGGGGGTCGAGGGCGACCGGGTTGATCGCCGCGGCGCGGGCGGCCAGCCTCTGGGCGCGCCCGCGGTCGCCGTCGGCCAGGGCGGCCAGCGCCGCCTGGCTGGCGTCCTGCGCGCGCAGCGGCTGCCACACCGTCCAGGCC
>DASZCY010000120.1:0-3947 GCA_035942615.1 Solirubrobacteraceae bacterium
CTCCATGACCGCCGAGGAGCGCCGCCGACCCGAGCTGATCAAGGGCTCGCGCCGGCTGCGCATCGCCCGCGGATCGGGCACCAGCGTCCAGGCGGTCAACCAGCTCGTGAAGCAGTTCGCGCAGATGCAGAAGTTGATGAAGCAGATGACGCGCGGCAAGATGCCCGACCTCGCCGCCCTGATGCGCGGGGGACGGTGACCGGCGGCGCCCGCCGCCCCGACCGCTCGCTTGGCTTCGTGCCGCGGGCCGTGCAGAGCACCGGTCACCCGACCGCCGATCCATGCGGAGCCGACGATGGCTCGCGCGTTCGCTACGCTGCGTCGCTGCCATGGCCGTCCGTATGAGACTCACCCGCGTCGGCGGGAGGAAGAACCCCATCTGGTGCGTCGTGGTGGCCGACCAGCGCTCGCCGCGCGACGGGCGCATCATCGAGACGCTCGGTCGCTACAACGCCCAGACCCAGCCCTCGACACTGCACCTCGACCACGAGCGCGCCCGCCACTGGCTGCAGCGCGGCGCGCAGCCGACCGACCAGGTGGCCAAGCTGCTGCGCATCGAGGGCGTCGGCCGCTGAGGGAGCTGCTCATCTACCTCGCCCGAGCGCTCGTCGACGAGCCCGACCGGGTGAGCGTAGAGACGTTCGAGGAGGAGGACGGCACGGTCGTCCTCGAGCTCGCGGTGGCCGACGACGACTACGGCAAGGTCATCGGCCGCGGCGGGCGCACCGCGAACGCCCTGCGCACCGTGGTGAAGGCCGCGGCGGTGCGCGAGCGCCGGCGCGTGCTCGTCGACATCGTCGATTGAGCGCCCCCGCGTACCTGCGCGCCGGGCGGGTGGGGCGCCCGCACGGCCTGGACGGATCCTTCCACGTGCTCGACCCCAGCCCGCGCCTCCTGCAGGCCGGCGCGCCGCTGCGGGTGGGCGCGCGCGACACCGTCGTGCAGCGTCGCGCCGGCACCGACCAGCGGCCGATCGTGCGCCTGGGGTTGGCCGGGGACCGCGACGGCGCGGCGGCCCTGCGCGACTGTGAGCTGCTGGCGCCCCGCGAGGCCGCGCCCGGTCTGGAGGAGGGCGAGTTCTGGGCCGAGGACCTGGAGGGCTGCTCGGTGACGACCGCCGACGGCCGGGCGCTGGGGCGGGTGGAGCGCTTGCTCGCACTGCCCTCGTGCGAGGCGCTCGAGCTGGCGGACGGCACGCTGATCCCCCTCGTGCGCGACGCGGTGACCGGGGTGGACGTCGCGGGGCGCCGGGTGGAGGTCGACGTGGGGTTCCTGGGCCTCGACAAGGATCGTGGCGACCACCCGGAGCCCCGCTCGGGGACTCGCGCGGCGCCGGCCGGGGAGGCGGGCCGCGACGGCCCGCGGAGCTGACCTGCCGTGCAGCTGGACATCGTCACCCTCTTTCCGGGCTGGTTCGAATGGTTCGCCGGCCAGCGCCACGTGCGCAACGCGCTGGCCCACGGCCACGAGCTGCGCACCGTCGACCTGCGCGAGCGCACCCCGCTCAGCGGCGGTCAGGTCGACGACACGCCCTTCGGCGGCGGCGCCGGGATGGTGCTGCGCGTCGACGTGATGGACGCCGCCCTGCGCGCCTTCTACGGTCAGGACCCGACCGACCTGCGCTTGGCCCGCCGGGTCATCGCCCTGACTCCCGGCGGCCGGGTGCTCGACGATGCCTTCGTCGACGAGCTCACGGCCGAACCCGCGGTCACCCTGCTGTGCGGGCGCTACGAGGGCTTCGACGAGCGCATCGTGGAGCACTTGGTCTCCGACACGCTCTCGGTGGGTCGTTACGTGCTCAGCGGCGGCGAGCTGGCCGCCATGGTGGTCTGCGACGCGGTGCTGCGCAAGCTGCCCGGTGCGCTGGGCAGGGCCGAGTCTGCGCTCGAGGAGAGCTTCAGTCCCGCGCTCGAGGGCGCGCCCGAGTATCCCCACTACACCCGTCCCGCCGAGTACCGCGGGTGGAAGGTGCCTGAGATCCTGCTCTCCGGCCACCACGAGGAGATCCGTCGATGGCGTCGAGCGCGCTCGCGGGAGCGACGTGCGGCGGAGGGCTGAGGCCCGGTGCTCCGCTACCATCCGCGACCCGTTCACCGGGGTGCCGGAGACCCGGCTTGCTTCGCAGCCCTCCCGGCTCACGGCTTCGCTCCTTGGGGGCGCAGACCACTCCGCCGTCCGGCCACGTCACCACATGAGCCTCACGATCGAATCCATCGAGCGCGCCCAGATGCGCCGGGTCCCGCCCTTCCAGGCGGGGGACCGGGTGCGCGTCCACTTCCAGGTCATCGAGGGCACGCGCCGGCGCACCCAGGTCTTCGAGGGCGTGGTCATCAAACGCCAGGGCCACGGCGTGCGCGAGACCTTCACGGTACGCAAGCAGTCCTTCGGCGTCGGGGTGGAGCGCACGTTCCCCGTGCACTCACCCAAGATTGAGAAGATCGAGGTGGCCGCCCGCGGCGACGTGCGCCGCGCCAAGCTCTACTACCTGCGCGACCGCGTCGGCAAGGCCGCCCGGGTGCGCGAGCGTCGCTACGTCGGGCCGGACCCGGCCGTCGCGCTCGAGGCCCAGGCGGCGGCCGAGCCGGCGCCCGTCGACGCGGAGGGGGCGGAGGCCGGGGAGGTCACCGAGGAGGCGGAGGCGGCCGAGGCGGACCCGACCGGCGAGGACAATCCCGCCGGCGGCTCCCGGTGAGGCAGGCCGGCAACTCCCTCGTCGAGCTCGTTGTCATCGTCGCCGTGGCCCTCGGGCTGGCGCTGGGCATCCAGGCGTTCCTGGTCAAGCCCTACCGCATCCCCAGCCCGTCGATGGTGCCGACGCTCGAGATCGGCCAGCGCGTGCTGGTCAATCGCATTGGCGCGCGCTTCGGCGATCCCGAGGTCGGCGACATCGTCGTCTTCCACCCGCCCCCGGGCGCGGACCTCCCCGAGCCCGCGGCCTGCCGGGCCCGCACCCAGGAGGCCGCAATGTGCTCCAGCGCCACCGACGACCGCTCGGAGACCAACTTCATCAAGCGGGTGGTCGCCGGGCCGGGCGACCGGGTCGCGCTCGTGGACGGCCATGTGGTGCTCAACGGCGAGCGCCAGGAGGAACCCTACATCGAGTCTTGCGGGGGATCCGGCGACTGCGACTACCCCGAGCCCATCACCATCCCCGAGGACTCCTACTTCATGCTGGGCGACAACCGCCCGAGCTCCAAGGACTCGCGCTTCTGGGGCCCGGTGCCCGAGGAGTGGATCGTCGGCGAGGCCTTCGCCACCTACTGGCCGCTCGAGCGCATCGGCCTGCTGTAGGCGCCGGCCCCGCCAACCTCTTCCCGCACGGTGCGGGCGCCGGTGCCCGGTCCGCCGCCCCGTCGGGCATCATCCGCTCGGTCGTGGCCGCCGCCTCACCTCCGCGCCATCGCCCCGTGTCCAAGGGTGGCATGTCCAGCGGCCGGCGCCTGGTCAACCACGACCGCCGGCTCGGTCACCGCTTCGTCGCCGGCGCCGACGAGGCGGGCCGGGGCTGCCTGGCCGGCCCGCTGGTGGCCGCGGGGGTCCTCTTCGACCTCCGACGCCTCGGCCCCCGCGAGGTCCGTGCGCTGGGGGCCCTCAACGACTCGAAGGCGCACGACCGCGAGGCCCGCGAGGCGCTCTACCCCGTGGTCCTGCGAACCGCCTGCAAGGTCGCGGTGGTGTCCCGCTGCGTGCGGGGCATCGACGCTCGCGGGCTGCACCGCACGAACCTCGTCGCGCTGCGCGACGCCCTCGTGCGTGTGGCGGTGCCCGGCTGCCTGTGCCTCAGCGACGGCTTCCCGGTGGGCGACACGGGCCACGCCCAGCGCCCGATCGTGGAGGGCGATGCCAAGAGCGCCGCGATCGCCGCCGCTTCGATCATCGCCAAGGTCACCCGCGACCGCTACATGCGCCGCGCCGACATGCTGCATCCCGGCTGGGAGTTCGCCGCT
>DASZCY010000121.1:0-3127 GCA_035942615.1 Solirubrobacteraceae bacterium
GGTGGTCCTTTGAACGGATCTTCTCCACCGCCTCCTGCGGTGCTCCCTGACGCTGAAGGGTCTCGAGAACCTGTTCCTTGGTCGCCGGGAACATGAGCCCCTCCATGTTCCACCGCGACACCTCCAGCGGCGTTTCGTCCATAACGTCCTCGTGGGGAGCGATCTCGATATGAGACATCATCGGCTCCTCCAGGGCCGACGGGCCGACCTCGCCGGGCGGGGTTGGCTGTGCCGCCCCCGTCGTGCCGACGTCCCGGTGCACGGCTGACTTGTCTATGGCCGTCGGACCGGCCTCGCCGCCCGCGGCCGGCTCCGCTGGGGTCGTCGTGCCGGCCTGGCCGCCCGCGGCTGGCTCCGCTGCGCCCGTCGTGCCGATCCCGCGGTGCACGGCTGGCTCCTCTATGGCCGACTGGCCGCCCTGGCCGCCCACGGCTGGCTCCGCTGCGCCCGTCGTGCCGACCTCGCCGCGCCACGCCCCGCTCTCCTGACCGCGCGACTCGATGAGCCGCTTGAAGTTCTCCAGGTCAGCCGTGACACGCCGCTTGAGCAGGCCCAGCGCGTCACCGGCCTTCTCGACGAGGCCCTCGGGCTCGGCGTCGAGCTGGAGCATGATCCGGGTGCGCTGGTCGTCCAGGCGATGGAAGGTCACCACGCCAGCCTGGCGGGGACCCTCCTCGCTGGTCCAGGCGATGCGTTCGTCGGGGATCTGCTCGGTCACCTTGGCCCGAAAGCTCTTCTCCTTGCCGGCGATCTTCGTGCGCCAGTGCAGGTGGGTGTCGTCAAGCTGACGGACCTCCTCGACCCCCCCCATGAACTGCGGGAACTCCTGGAACTGCGTCCACTGGTCGTAGGCGGTCCGTACGGGGACGTCGACTTCGATGCTCTCCTCGACGCTGGCCATCGCGGGTTCTCCCTTTTTCGTGTCTGAGCCTGACCCTTCCTATCCCCGCCCGGAGGGTCGGCGAAAAGCCCACCTCGCTGCGGCTGCGTCAGGTCGTCGGGTCCGTGCGCGACCATCGGGGGTCGCCCGTGCCCCTGCGCCTGATCACCGGACCCGCCAACGCCGAGAAAGCCCGGGTCGTGCTGAGCGGCGTGCGCGCGGCCGCCCCCGCTGGTCCCCTGCTCGTGGTGCCCCGGGGAGCCGACGCGCAGCGCTTTCGCCGGGAGCTGGCGGCGGGCGGGGCCGTTTTCGGCGTGCAGGTGACCACCTTCGCGGGCCTGGGAGACGAGGTCGCCGCCCGCGCGGGCCTGCAGGCGCCACTGCTCGGTCCCGTGGCTCGTGAGCGGGTGGTCGCCGGCGTCGTGAAGGCCACGCGGTTGGACGTCCTGGCGCCGTCCGCCCGCACCCCGGGGTTCGCGGCGGCGCTGGGGGTGTTGTGGGCCGAGATGGAGGCCGCTCGCGTCGAGCCCGGGCGCCTGGCCCGCGCCCTGGCCGACCTCAGCGCCGCGACCGGGCGCGATCCCGCCTACGGGCGCGAGCTGGCCGCCCTGTACCGCGGCTGGCGCGGCGCGCTCGAGCGCCTGCAGGGCACCGATCGGGAGCTGCGCGACGCACGTGCGCTCGACGTCCTGGCCACCGAGCCCGCGCGCTGGGGCACCACGCCGGTGTTCGTCTACGGGTTTGACGACCTCACACCGGCCGAGTGCGACGCCCTGCTGGTGCTGGGGCGCATCACCGAGGTGATCGCCTCGCTGCCCTACGAGCCGGGCCGGGCGGCCTTCGCGGGCCGCGCCACGACCTTCGAGACGCTGCGCCCCGAGGCGACCGTGGAGGAGCTGCCGGCCCGTGAGGAGCACTACGCCCCGGCCGCGCGGGCGACCCTGCACCACCTGGAGCGCGGCTTGTTCGAGCCGGGCGCCGGGCGCCGGGCGCCGGGGGAGGCGCTGACCCTGCTCGAGGGGGGTGGCGAGCGCGCCGAGCTCGAGCTCGTGGCCGCGGAGGTCCACGCGCTGCTGGCCGCCGGCGTGCCCGGCGAGGAGATCGCCGTGGTGGTGCGCCGACCCGCGGAGGCCGCCCCGCTGCTCGAGCGGGTGTTCTCCGCCCTGGAGGTGCCCATCGCGCTCGAACGCCGGGTCGGGCTGGGGCGCACCGCCCTGGGGCGCGCGCTGCTGGGCCTGCTGCGCGCCGCGCTGGCCGGCGGGGACGCCGGCGACCTGCTCGCGTGGCTGCGCTCGCCGGGCAGCACGGGCGCCGGCTGGCCCGCCGACCGCCTGGAACGGCGCGGGCGCCGCGACGGCCTGCACAGCGTGGCCGCCGCGCGAAGCGCGTGGGAGGCCGATGGAGGCCGGGCCCTGTGGGAGCTCGATGCGCTGGGCGAGGCGGCCCGCCGCGGCCCGCGCGCGCTGCTCAGCGCGGTGGGCGAGCGCGCGCAGGCGTTGTTCGCGGGAGAGTGGCGGGGCCGCGCGCCACTGCTCACCGCCCCCGAGCTCGTCGACGCCCGCGCCCTGGGCGCGATCCGCGATGCGCTCGAGGAGCTCGAGGGGCTGGCGGGCGCGACGGCGACGCCCTCGCTTCTGGGCACCCCGGACGCCCTCGTCGCCGCCCTCGAGGCCCTGGAGGTCGACGCCTCCCTCCCCGCGCCGCCAGGGGCCGTCGCGGTGACCGACCCGCTGGCCGTGCGCGCCCGCCGCGTGCGGGCCCTCTTCGTCACCGGCCTGCAGGAGGGCGCCTTTCCGCCTCCGCCCCGGCCCGAGCCCTTCCTCTCCGACGACGCTCGGCGCGAGCTGGCCGTCCACACGGGGCTGGCCCTGCGCCGGCGCGGCGACGAGGCCCTGGGTGCGGAGCGCTACCTCTTCTACGCGCTGGCCTCGCGGCCCGAGGAGCGCCTCGTGCTCTCCTGGCACGCCGCCACCGACGACGGCGACCCCGTGGTGCGCTCGTTCTTCGTCGACGACGTCTGCGATCTCTTCGACGCCGGTGGGGTCGAGGCGCGCACGCGCCGGCGCCCGCTGGGCGCGGTGGGCTGGCCGGCGGGCGAGGCGCCCACCCCCCACGAGGCCGCCCGCGGTGCGGCCCTGGCCGGCCCCCCCGCGCGGCCCGCCGTCCGCGGGCCGCTGCGCGACAGAGCGATGCTGGAGACCCTGGACGCGCGGGGATGGTCGGGCACCGGGCTGGAGATCCTGGTCG
>DASZCY010000122.1:0-7819 GCA_035942615.1 Solirubrobacteraceae bacterium
GGCGTGGTGCGGGCGATGGAGCTGGCAGTGCGGCAGCCGGAGTGGCCATGAGGGTTTTGGTCGTCGACAACTACGACTCGTTCACCTACAACCTCGTCCAGTACCTGGGCGAGCTGGGGGCCGAGCTGGAGGTGGTGCGCAACGACCGCGCCACGGTCGACGAGCTGCTGGAGCGCGCACCCGATCGCCTCGTCGTCTCTCCCGGGCCCTGCACCCCCGCCCAGGCGGGCATCTCCCTGGAGGCCATCCGCCGCGCGCCCGAGGCGGGAGTGCGCACCCTGGGGGTCTGCCTGGGCCACCAGTCCCTGGCCCAGGCCTTCGGCGGGCGGGTGGTGCGCGGCGAGCCCGTGCACGGGAAGACCGCCGAGATGGACCACGACGGCAGGACCCTGTTCGCCGGGCTGGAACCGACCGTCACCGTGGGGCGCTACCACTCGCTGGTCGTCGATCCCGACCATCTGCCCGGAGCACTCGAGGTCTCGGCGGAGGGGGGCGGGTGCATCATGGCCCTGCGCCACCGCGAGCTGCCGGTGGAGGGCGTGCAGTTCCACCCCGAGTCGGTGCTCACCCCCGACGGCAAGCGGATGCTGGCGGCCTTCCTTGCCTGACCGCATCCTCAGCGCCGCCATCGACGCGCTGGCCTCCCGGCGCGACCTCGACCAGGGGCAGGCCGCCGGCGTGCTGGCCCAGATCATGGCCGGCAAGGCCGCGGAGGCCGAGATCGCCGCCTTCCTCATCGCGCTTCGCACCAAGGGGGAGACCGAGGTCGAGCTGGCCGGCCTGGCCCAGGCCATGCGCTCGCTGGCCACGCCAGTGAAGACCGCCCGCGCCGACCTGCTGGACACCGCGGGCACCGGCGGCGGGCGCCCGACCTTCAACGTCTCCACCACCGCGGCGCTGATCGCCGCCGGCGCGGGCTGTGCGGTGGCCAAGCACGGCAACCGCTCGGCCACCGGCCTGTCGGGGTCGGCCGACGTGCTCGAGGCGCTGGGAGTACGCATCGACCTCGATCCCCGCGCCGTGGCCCGCTGCGTGGACGAAGTGGGCTTCGGCTTCATGTTCGCCCCCGCCCACCACGCGGCCACCCGCTTCGTCGTGCCCGTGCGCAAGGCGCTGGGGGTGCGCACCATCTTCAACTTCCTCGGCCCGCTGACCAACCCGGCCGGCGCACGCCGCCAGCTCGTCGGGGTCTCCGATCCCGGGATGCTCGAGACGATGGGCCGCGCGCTGGCCCGGTTGGGGGTGGACCGCGCGTTGCTAGTGTCCAGCGAGGATGGTCTGGACGAGATGAGCACGGCCGCGCCCACCCGGGTAGTCGAGGTGGCCGGCGACGACGTCCGTGCCTACACCGTCACGCCCGAGGACGGTGGACTCCAGCGCGCCGAGATCGGTGCGCTGCGGGGCGGCACCCCCGCCGAGAACGCCGCCACCACCCGCGCCATCTTCGCCGGCCAGGACGGTCCCGCGCGCGACGTGGCCCTGCTCAACGCGGGCGCTGCGATCTACGCCGCCGGGGCCGCCGGGGACCTGGCCGAGGGGGTCAAGGCGGCGCGGACAGCCGTGGACTCCGGCGCCGCGGCACACACCCTCGAGGCGGTGGTGGCCCGCACCCACGAGCTGGCGGGGACGAGGCCGTGAGCGTGCTCGACGAGATCGTCGAGGCCACCCGCGAGGAGGTGCGCCGCCGCCGCGAGGCGGTGCCCCTGGACGAGCTGGACCGCGCCCTGGCCGCGCGGGGCGAGGACCGGCCGTTCTCCGAGGCCCTCACCCGCCCGGGGGTCTCGGTGGTGGCCGAGCACAAGCGCGCGTCGCCCTCGGCCGGGCGCATCCGCGAGGGCGTCGAGGTCGCCGACGTGGTGGGCGCCTACGAGCGCGGTGGCGCCGCCGCGATCTCCGTGCTCACCGAGGGGCCGCACTTCGCAGGGTCGCTGGAGGATCTGCGCGATGCGCGCACCGCCACCTCGCTGCCCCTGCTGCGTAAGGACTTCGTGGTCGATCGCTACCAGGTGGTCGAGTCCGCGGTGGCGGGCGCCGACGCGATCCTGCTGATCGTCGCCGCCCTACCCGTGCGCGAGCTGCGCGAGCTGCACGCGCGCGCACGGGAGCTTGATCTCGACGTGCTCGTCGAGGTCCACGACCGCGAGGAACTGGCCAGCGCGCTCGAGCACCTGGACGCCGACGTCATCGGCATCAACAACCGCGACCTCAGCGACTTCTCGGTGAACGTGGAGCGAACCTTCGAGCTGCTGGCCGAGGTCCCCGCGGGCAAGACTGTGGTGTCCGAGTCGGGCATCCACGGCCGCGAGCAGCTCGACGAGCTCGAGCGCGTCGGCGTCGACGCCGTGCTTATCGGCGAGAGCCTCATGCGCGCCGCCGACATCGAGGGGGCGCTGCGCGAGCTGGCCGGCCGCCCGCTGGATGTCGAGGGTGGGCTGTAGGGCCGACCCGCCGCCCTAACCTGTGGGCATGGACGCGCCCCGCATCAAGCTCTGCGGTGTCACCTCCGTGGAGGACGCCCATCTCTGTGCCGACGTGGGCGCCTGGGCGCTGGGCATGATCTTCGCGCCCGACTCGCCGCGGCGCTGCACGGTGGCCACCGCCGAGCAGATCGGCGCGGCACTGCGCCGCCGCCTAGAGCTGGTGGGGGTGTTCGTCAACGCCCCCCTGGAGGTGGTCAACCGCACGGCCGAGCGCGCCGCGCTGTCGATCGTGCAGCTGCACGGCGACGAGGGGCCGTCCTACGCCGCGGAGGTCGCGCGGCGCACCGGCGCCAAGGTGATGAAGGCGATGCGGGTGCGCACCCGGGGCGACCTGCAGGCGCTCGAGGCCTTCCGCACCGACCTGCACCTGGTCGACGCCCACGTTCCCGGCCTGCGCGGGGGCACCGGCCAGACGATGGACTGGCGGCTGCTGACCGCCCGGCGCTCCGGCGCGCCGCTCGTCCTCGCCGGTGGCCTGCACCCGGAGAACGTCGCCGATGCGCTCGCCGCCGTGCATCCCTACGCGGTGGACAGCGCATCGGGCACCGAGCGCGCGCCGGGGGTGAAGGACCCCGAGCGTGTGGAGGCCTTCGTCGCCGCCGTGCGCGGCGCGGGCCCGGGCGCGGAGAGCGGGGACCCGCACGACCCCAGGACGGCGCCGGTCCCGGAGGGCTCGGCGTGACCGTCGAGGCCGGCGTCGCCCACCGCTTCGGCCCCTACGGGGGCCAGTACGTCCCCGAGACCCTCATGCCCGCGCTGAGCGAGCTCGAGGCGGCCTGGCTGGCCGTCAAAGACAACCCCGGTTTCAAGGCCGAGCTGGCGCTGCTGCTGCGCGACTACGCGGGGCGGCCCACGCCGCTGTACCTGGCCGAGCGCCTCTCCGAGGTCGCCGGGCGCGAGGTGTGGCTCAAGCGTGAGGACCTCATGCACACCGGCTCGCACAAGCTCAACAACGCGCTGGGCCAGGCGCTGCTGGGCCGGCGCATGGGCAAGGAGCGCATCATCGCCGAGACCGGGGCGGGCCAGCACGGCGTGGCCACCGCCACCGCGTGCGCGCTGCTGGGCCTTCAGTGCGTGATCTACATGGGCGAGGAGGACACCCGCCGCCAGCGCACCAACGTGGAGCGCATGCGCCTGCTGGGCGCCGAGGTGCGCCCCGTGACGGCGGGCGCGCGCACCCTCAAGGAGGCCGTCAGCGGGGCCATCCGCGACTGGGTGGCCAACGTGGCCGACACCCACTACGTGATCGGCTCCGCCGTCGGGCCCGCGCCCTACCCGGCCATGGTCCGCGACCTGCAGCGGGTGATCGGCGACGAGGCGCGCGCCCAGCTGCTGGAGCGAACGGGCGCGCTGCCCGACCGGGTCATCGCCTGCGTGGGCGGGGGCTCGAACTCCATCGGCACCTTCACCGCGTTCGTCGCCGACCCCGGGGTGCGCCTGATCGGCGTCGAGGGCGCGGGGGAGGGGCTGGACGGTGGGCGCCACGGCGCGCCCCTGACCGCGGGCGGGCGCGCCGGGATCCTGCATGGCTCCCTATCGGCGGTGATGCAGGACGAGGAAGGCCAGATCACCGAGGCCCATTCGATCTCGGCCGGCCTGGACTACCCCGGCTCGGGGCCCGAGCACGCCTGGCTGCGCGACAGCGGCCGGGCCGTCTACTGCGCCGTGCACGACGACGACGCGGTCGCCGCCTTTCGCAGGGTGACCGCGCTGGAGGGCATCGTCCCGGCGCTGGAGACCGCCCACGCCCTGCACCACGCCCTGGGCCCGGATCCCGAGGGATCCATCCGCGACCTGGTGTGCCTGTCGGGCCGAGGTGACAAGGACCTGGCCGAGATGCTCGCCCGCGATGACTGAGACGGCCGGGGGCCGAGGGCCGGCCCCGGCCACCGACCTTCCCCCCGGCGCCGGGCACGAGCGGATCGCCGCCGCCTTCGCCGCCGCGCCCGGACGGGCGGCCCTGATGCCCTACCTCATGGCCGGCTTTCCCTCCCGTGAGGGAGCGCGGGCCATCGGGCGCGCCTACGCCGAGCAGGGGGCGGACCTCGTGGAGCTCGGCCTGCCCTACTCCGACCCGCTGGCCGACGGCCCGGTCATCCACGATGCCGGCACCCGGGCGCTGGCCAACGGGACCACCGTGGCCGATGCGCTCTCGCTGTGTCGCGAGCTGGCCCTCCGCGTGCCCGTCGTGGTCATGGGCTATCTCAACCTCGTCCTCGCCCGCGGCGCCGAAGCCTTCGCCGCCACCATGGTGGAGGCCGGCGCCAGCGGGCTGATCGTGCCCGACCTGCCCCTCGAGGAGTCCGACGAGGTGCTGGGTGCCTGCGACGCGGCCGGCCTGGCCCTGGTGGGGCTCGTGGCGCCCACCAGCTCCCCCGACCGCCTGCGGGCCATCGCCCAGCGGGCCCGCGGGTTCGTCTACGCCGTCTCCGTGGTCGGCATCACCGGGGAGCGCACCACGCTGGCCCAGCACGTCGGCCCGCTCCTCGAGCGTGTCAAGGGGTGTAGCCCCGTGCCCGTTGCGCTGGGCTTTGGCATCTCCACCCCCGAGCAGGCCGCAGAGGCCGCCGCGGCCGGCGCCGAGGGCGTGATCGTGGCCAGCCGGCTCATGCGCGAGGCCGGCCAGGCCGAGGACCCCGGGGCAGCGGTGGGCGCCCTGGTCGCCGGCTTCCGCGCCGCCCTTCGCTAGGCTCCCCGCCTCCATGGGCCTCGTCCTCGTCACCACGGCCGGCGTCATCGTCTGGATCATCCTGTGGTCGCTTGGCGCCAAGAGCTTCGATGCCTTCATGCTCACCATGCTGTTCGTGGTACTCGGCGTGGGTGGTCGGGTCGTCTCGGCCTATCTGCCCAGCCGCCAAGAGTAGGCACGGCGGTGCGCCGCCGGGCCCAGCCGCCGGCCGGCGGTCGTCCGTCCGCGACCGCGATCGCCGCCGCTCTCCTGCTCTGGCTGCTGTCGCTCGCGTCGTGCGCAGGCCCGGGGGCCGGCGACCAGGCCGGCGTGGGGGGGACCCGCACGCTGACGGTTTACTCCGCCATGCCCCTCCACGGCCCGGCGAGTTCCGTGGGGGGCGACTCGGTCAACGCCATCAAGCTGGCCCTCGACGAGTCCCGTGGCACCGCGGGGCTCTTCACCATCAACTACGTGTCGCTGGACGACGCCACCTCGCGGGCGCAGACCTGGACCGAGGACAAGGTCCTCGACGGCGCCCGCCAGGCGATCGAGGACTCCGGAGCCATCGCCTACATCGGCGATCTGCACTCCGGGGCCACCGCCCTGGCCCTGCCCGCCCTCAACGAGGTGGGGATCCTCCAGGTCAGCCCGGCGAGCACCTATGTGGGTCTTACCCGGGAGGGTGGGGCCCCCAGCGAGCCCGAGCGCTTCTACCCGTCGGGCCGGCGCACTTTCGCGCGCCTGGTCCCCGCCGATCACATCCAGGCCGCCGCCCAGGTGGGATACATGGGCGAGCGCGACGTACGGCGCCTGGCGGTGCTGCACGACGGCAGCCTCTACGGGCGCAGCCTGGCCGAGCAGGTCCGCACGGCCGCCGAGGGCGACGGCATCGAGGTGGCGGGCCTCTCCCGGGTCGGGCGCGCAGACGGCGACGCCGCCGTCGCGGCCGAGGAGGTCGCCGCGCTGGCGCCCGACGGCATGTTCTTCGCTGGCACCGTCGACGCCGATGCCGCGGACATCCTCGACGCGGTGCACGACGCCTCCCCCCAAGCCGACCTCTTCGCCCCTGACGGCGTGGCCACCACCGCCTTCACGCGTCAGCTTTCCGACGCGGCGGCTCAGCGCACCTTCGTCACCAGCCCGAACCTCGGGGGCGGCGTGCTGCCGCCCGCCGCGCGGCGCTTCGCCAAGCGCTTCCGAGCGACCTTCGGCAAGGCGCCCGAGCCGCAGGCCATCTTCGCCTACGAGGCCATGAAGGCCGTCCTCGCGGCCGTCGAGCGCGCCGGCCCGCGAGGAGACGACCGCCAGGCGGTGGTCGACCAGTTCCTGAGCATGGATCGGCGCGGCACCGTCCTGGGGGACTACTCGATCGATCGCAACGGCGACATCTCGACCACCGACTACGGCGGCTACCGGGTGCGCGGCGAAGAGCTCGTCTTCGACAGCCTGTTGCGGGTCGCCAGATGAGCCGCCGGGCGACCGGCGCGCTCGCGCTCGTGATCGTGGCGCTGAGCGGCTGCGGCGCCTCTGACACGGAACTCGAGCCCGAGCCGGTTCCCACGACCCCCGCGTCGCAGGTAACGGTCTACTCGAGCCTGCCCCAGCGCGGGCCCGACGCCGACGAGACGGCGGGCGTGCGCCGCGGCATGGCCCTGGCCCTGGCCGAGGCCGATGGACGCGCCGGTGGCATCCGCGTGGTCCACCGTGCCTTGAACAACGCCGCCGAGGGCGGTTGGACGCCCGAGCGCGTCGCCCAGAACGCGCGCCGCGCGGTGCAGGACGACACCACCGCGCTCTACCTTGGCGAGCTGCGCTCGGCCGCCTCGGTGCTGTCCATGCCGATCCTCAACGAGGCGGGCATCCCTCAGATCTCCCCGGCCGCGACAGCGATCGGGCTGGTCGAGGCCGGCCCCGGCGCCGAGGTGGGCGAGCCCGAGCGCTACTACCCCACGGGCGAGCGCCACTTCGTGCGCCTCATGCCCGGCGACGGCGCGCAGGCGCGGGTGCAGGCCGCGTTGATGGCCGCCGACGGCTGCGAGCGCCTTGCCCTGGTGGGAGGCACCAAGACCGAGGGCGCCGCTCTGGCGGCGGCGCTGGCGGCCGCGGCGGCCGAGCGCGAACTGCAGACGGCCTACCAGGTGCTGGTCGGCGACGACCTCGTCGCCCGCGCGCCGCAGCTGGCCATGCAGGCGGCCGCCCGCGAGGCAGACTGCCTGGTCTACACGGGCGACGACGCCCGCGGCGCGCTCGCGCTGCTCACCCAGGCCGGCCGCCAGCTGGGTCCCGGCGGATCGCTGTACGTGACCAAGGGCGTGGCCGAGCCCGGCCTGTTCGCGCCGCGCACCGGCCTTCCCGAGGCGCTCGCCCCGCGGGTGACGGCCACGCTGCCCACCCGGGGGGAAACCAGCCCCTCGCCGGCCCGCCAGGCCCTCATCGACGAACTGGGCGCCGAGCCGCGCAGCCCCCGCGACCTCTACGCGCTGTACGGGTACGAGACGATGCGCCTGGCCCTGGATGCCGTCGCCCGCTCGCGCACCGGGCGCCCGCCCGACGTGCTGGAGGCGCTGTTCAGCACGTCCGACCGCCGCTCGGTACTGGGCACCTACTCCGTGCAGGACAGCGGCGACACCACGCTGGACGCCTACGGCGTCTACGGCATCGAGAGCGG
>DASZCY010000123.1:0-7949 GCA_035942615.1 Solirubrobacteraceae bacterium
CGCCTCCGTTGCGCCCGAGGCCCCGCCCCCGTCCCAGGGGCGGCGTACCGTGCAGATCCGCGGGCGGCTCGACGACCCTCCGCGCCCGGGAGCGCGCCGCCATCGCGTGCCGCACCGCGCGCCGGTCACCGTGGGCGATCGGCTCGGCGCGCGGCCCGACCGGGTCGCCGGCTGGGCCTTTGCCTTCTGCCTCCTGGTGATCCTCATCGCCGCCACCACCGCCGGGGCGGCCACCACGCTGGGAGAGCGCACCCTCAAGCGGGGCATGGAGGGCCGCGACGTGCGCCACCTCCAGCTGCGTCTGGACCGCCTGGGCTTCTACGACGGGCCCGCGAACGCCCGCTTCGGCGCGAGCACCCAGCGGGCGGTCAGCGCCTACCAGCGCTCGCGCTGCCTGGACGCCGACGGCGTCGCCGGGCCCGCCACGGTGCGCGCCCTGCGCGCCAATCGGCGCGCGTGCCGGGGCTCGCAGCGCTCTACCAGCGGGCGCAGGCCCTACGTCCGCACGGCACTGGGCACCCGCACCCTGCGCCGCGGCGACCGCGGGCGCGACGTGCGCGTCCTCCAGCGCCTGATCGGGATGCGCTCCAGCGGCGACTTCGGCCCCAGGACCCTCCGCGCCGTGCGCCGCTTCCAGCGCGAGGCCGGGCTGCAGGGCGACGGGCTCGTCGGGCCCACCACGCGTGGGGCGCTCGCCCAGCGCAGGATGGCCGTTCGCGGTGCGTCGTGGTACGGCCCCGGCCTGTATGGCAACCGCACCGCCTGCGGCCAGGCGCTGACCACCAGCCTCCAGGGTGTCGCCCACCGCGCTCAGCCCTGCGGCACCCGCGTGACGCTCGCCCACCGCGGGCGCTTCGTCACCGTCCCGGTGGTCGACCGCGGCCCCTACGTCGACGGCCTCACCTTCGATCTGACCCACGCCACCGCCCGTACGCTGGGCTTCTCGGGCACCCAGGCCCTGCGCGCGCGGTACTGAACGCCCGCCCTGCGCGTAGGGTTCTCCCATGGCCGAGCACGAGGCGCCGACCGCCCAGGAGATCCTCGAGCGCGTCGAGCGCGAGGACGTGCGCTTCGTGCGCCTGTGGTTCACCGACGTCCTGGGCCAGCTCAAGTCGTTTTCGATCAACGCCCGTCAGCTGGCCGACGCCTTCGAGGACGGCATCGGCTTTGACGGCTCCTCCATCACGGGCTTCAACCCGATCGAGGAGTCCGACATGGTCGCCATGCCCGACCCCGCCACCTTCGCGATCCTGCCCTGGCGCCCCGAGGACGCCGGTGTCGCGCGGCTGTTCTGCGACGTGCTCACCCCCGAGCGCACGCCCTACGAGGGCGATCCGCGCCACGTGCTGCGCCGCGCGCTGCAGCGCATGCGCGCGATGGGCTTCGATTCCTTTCACATCGCCCCCGAGCTGGAGTACTTCCTCTTTCGCGACCACCGCTCCACGGAGGGCCTGGACGACGGCGGCTACTTCGACCTCACCACCCTGGACGCGGGCTCCGACGTGCGCCGCGACACGGTGCTGGCCCTCGAGCGCCTGGGCGTGCACGTCGAGTCCTCCCATCACGAGAGCGGCCCCAGCCAGCACGAGATCGATCTCGCCGCCGCGCCCGCGCTGAAGGTGGCCGACGACTGCGTCACCGCGCGCATCACCGTCAAGGAGGTGGCCATGCACTACGGCTGGCACGCCACCTTCATGCCCAAGCCGCTGCGCGACCAGAACGGCTCGGGGATGCACACCCACCTCTCGCTCTCACGCGACGGGCGCAACGCCTTTGCCGACGACGGCGATCCGTTCGGCCTGTCCGCCGAGGGACGCGCGTTCGTGGCCGGTCAGCTGCGCCACGCGCGCGAGCTGTCGGCCCTGTTCGCCCAGTGGGTCAACTCCTACAAGCGCCTGGTGCCCGGCTTCGAGGCGCCCACCTACGTGGCCTGGTCGCGGCGCAACCGCTCCGCGCTGGCCCGCGTGCCCCTGGAGCGCGCGCCCGGCCGCGAGCACGACACCCGCCTGGAGCTGCGCTGTCCCGATCCCTCCGCCAACCCCTACCTCACCTTCGCCGCGGTCCTGCAGGCGGGCCTGGAGGGGATCGAGAAGGGCTACGAGCTGCCCGAACCGATGGAGCAGAACCTCTACCACCTGGCTCCTGGTGACCGCCGGCGCGCCGGGATCGAGGAGCTGCCCGAGACGCTGGGGGAGGCCATCGAGCTGACCGCCTCCTCGGAGCTGGTGCTGCGCACCCTGGGCGAGCACATGTTCAACCGCTACGTGGAGATCAAGCGCCGCGAATGGGCCGAGTACCGCGTCCAGGTCACCCAGTGGGAGCTCGAGCGCCACCTCCCGGTGCTCTGAGGATACCCCGGGCGCCGCAGGGCACCCTGCCTTCCACCCATGCCGGGAAGGCCGGTCGATCGGGAGTGACCCCGTCCGTTCGTCCAGACCGGTTTCGCGGCGAGGGCATCGGGGAGACCGCTGGTCAGCGCATCCGGTGGGACGGATGGTGGGGGGCGCGGATCGACCCGCGTCCAAGAGGAGAGAACCATGACAGCGAAGGTCTTGCAGGCTGCCGACCGGGGAGGCTGGACCCTCTTGGCGACGGGACGTGAGAACGCGCACGTCGGCGTCGAGCCGGTGGTCACCCAGCGGCACACGATGGGCGACGAACGGCTCACCGCCTGGCTCGCTCGGTGCGTCCGCGAGGGATACCGGTACAGGCAGCCCGGACGGCGCTAGGAACTCAGCGCCGCGGCCAGCTCGGCGGCCTCGGTGACCGGCGCCCGGCAGGCGAAGCCCTCACACACGTAGGCGGCAGCGCGCCCGTCCACCGGCCTACGGCCGTGCAGCAGCGGCACCGTCTCGGCGACGTCGTCCGCCCCCGTGCCCCCGGCCACCACGAGATGGGGGCGGTGCTCTGCGCGGATGATCCGCTCCAGCGGCGCGCGCTGTGCCGGCGGGCCGACCAGCGCAACCTCGCGCACGGTGCTCAGGTGGAAGTCCATCGCTGCCAGCAGGTGCCCGAAGGCCTGGGGATGGCGGGGCGCCAGCTCGTGCAGGAGGCGCAGGTGGCCCTCGGCGTGCTCGGCGTAGGCGTGCTCGCCCGTGAGCGCGGCCAGACGCAGGAGGCCGTAGGTCGCGGCCGAGGCGCCCGAGGGGATCGGCGCGTCCTCGAGGTCCTTGCGACGGGCAACGAGCTGCTCGTGGTCGTCGGCGACCGAGAAGAACCCGCCGCGCTCGCGGTCGGAGAAGCGGGCCACGATGGTGTCGGCCAGCGCCCGCGCCTCGACGAACCAGCGCTCCTCGAAGGTGGCCTCGTAGAGGGTCAGCAGCGCCTCGAGCAGGAAGCCATGGTCCTCCAGGTAGGCGCGCAGGCGCCCGCGGCCGTCCTTCCACGTACGCAGCAGCCGTCCGTCGGCGTCGCGCAGCTCGTCCAGCACAAAGGCGGCGCACCCGCGCGCGGCGTCCAGGAGGTCAGGGCGGTCCAGCGCCGCGCCCGCGTCGGCCAGGGCATGGATCATCAGCGCATTCCACGAGGTCAGGCGCTTGTCGTCGTCGGCGGGGCGCACGCGCTGGGCGCGGACCTCCAGCAGCCGCGCGCGGATGCGCTCGCGCACCTCGGGGTCGGGCTCGGGACCGCGCGACTCGAGGATGTTGGTGCCCTCCCAGTTGCCCTCCTCGCTGGCGCCCAGCCAGGCGATCGCCACGTCGGCGTCCTCGCCCAGCGCGTCGCGCAGGTCGGCCAGCGACCACACGTAGAACTTGCCCTCCACGCCCTCGGAGTCGGCGTCCAGGGCGCTGAGAAAGCCGCCCTCGGGGCCGCGCATCTCGCGCAAGGCCCATTCGAGGGTCTCCTCGCAGGTGCGCCGCAGTTGGACGTCCCCGGTGCGCTGGAACGCGTGCAGGTAGGCGCGCGCCAGCAGGGCATTGTCGTAGAGCATCTTCTCGAAGTGGGGAACGGTCCAGTGCTCGTCCACGGCATAGCGCGCGAAGCCCCCGCCGACCTGGTCGAAGATGCCGCCCGAGGCCATCGAGCGCAGGGTCTGCACGCTCATGGTCGTCTCGCCGCGCTGGAGCAGGAAGCCCAGGGTCGCGTGCGGAGGGAACTTGGGCGCGCCGCCGAAGCCGCCGTGCACGCTGTCGTACTGGGGGCGCAGCGCCTCGAGCGCGGCGTCCAGCGTGGCCGCGTCCAGCGGCTGCTGGGAGGGCTGCAGGGCCGCGCCGCCGCCCAGGCGGGCGGCCATCTCCTCGCCGCGAACGCGGATCTCCTCCTTGCGCTGGTCCCACGCATCGGCCACCGCGCTGAGCACCTGCGGCCAGGCCGGCATGCCCATGCGCGGCGCCGGCGGAAAGTAGGTCCCCCCGTAGAAGGGCACCTGCTCGGGGGTGAGAAAGACGTTGAGCGGCCAGCCCCCGTGGCCGGTCATCCCCTGCACGGCCTCCATGTACAGCGCGTCGACGTCGGGGCGCTCCTCGCGGTCGACCTTCACGCATACGAAGCGCTCGTTCATCAGGCTCGCGATGCCCTCGTCCTCGAAGGACTCGCGCTCCATCACGTGGCACCAGTGGCAGGCCGAGTAGCCGATGGAGACCAGGATGGGGCGGTCCTCCTCGCGGGCGCGGCGCTTGGCCTCCTCGCCCCAGGGCAGCCAGTCCACGGGGTTGTCGCAATGCTGGAGGAGGTAGGGGGAGGTCTCGTGCTCAAGTGCGTTGGGCATTGCCGCGAGGCTACCCGCCGATCCCCGAGGAGGACCCGCCGTGACCCATCATCGCCATGCCGTCACCGCACCCCGGGCGCCGGGTGCGGTAGGTCCCTACAGCCACGCCGTGAGCAGCGGCGGGCTGCTGTTCTGCTCGGGACAACTGCCCATCGACCCGGACTCTGGGGAGCTGGTGGCGGGGACGCCCGGCGAGCAGGTCACCCGCTGCTTGCACAACCTGGAGGCGGTGTGCGCGGCGGCCGGCGCGTCGCTGGCCGACGCCGTGCGCCTGACCGTCTACGTGACCGACATGGAAGCCTTTGTGGAGGTCAACGACGCCTATGGGAGGTTCTTCCCCGAGGGCGACCCGCCCGCGCGCGTGGCCGTCGGGGTGGCGGCGCTGCCCCTCGGGGCAGAGGTGGAGGTAGATGCCATCGCGGCGTTGGCGGATTGAGGGGTTTGGTATCGGGATGGAGACCGCCCGCGTCTCGTTTCGATAATCGCGTCACAGCCTGCTCACGGTGAGCCCGACAAGGTCGCCGAGGTCAAACGGCGCAACCCAGCTTTGATCGGGGCCTCGCCATACGTTTCGCAAGCCTTTCGGCGCACCCTGAGGCACCGAACCGTGGCTGACGTGGGCGACCATCGCCAGGGTGCTCGGTCGCCTCAGGTCTACGAGGGACAGTCGACCCTCGATCTGGGATGTGGCTCGGGTTGGACGACGCTCTGCCTCGCCGAAGCCGGCCATCTCTCGACCGGAGTGGATCTGGCTGCGGCCGCAATTCGCATGGCTGTGACACGCGCGGGGCGGTGGGGCGCTCGGGCCGACTTCGAGGTCGCCGATATGATGACGGCTCGGCGGTGGCGCTGCTTCAACAGGCTCTCGCCCAGCGCGCCGCCGCGGTGAAGGCCGCCCGCTGCCTCCCCGTCCTAGTCGGCGAGCTTGATCAGCAGCAGATCTTCGGCGACGCCGGCGGTGAACGACGACGCACGCACCGACCCGTACGTTCCCGTCCCTAGCGTCGGGCGGTACCCCGTCGCGGTCAGCTCCCGATCTAGCTGGATCTTGACGTAGGCGATCGAGTGCGTCACGTCCTTGCGCGCGTCACGATTCCACACCGCGGAATCCTGCCAAAGTGCGAGCCACCAGGAGCCGTCCGCCTTCTGGAACAGACGGTCCTTCACCGGCCCAGCCGGGCCAGTGCCGTCCGGGTCCCCCGTCTCGCTTAGCGTGTACTCCAGCGCCTGGCGCGGACCGGCCGACGGGCTGTCGAGGAGATCGATGGTGTTCTTCAGCGCGTAGGCGGCGGGCTTGTAGGACCAGTCCGACTCGAACAGGCCAAAGTTCTTCTCCGGCTCGTCGCGCTCGGGATTGGGCCACTGATCGACGAGCTCGTAGGTGAACGTCCGCTCCACCCCCCCGCGGGCGTACTCCATGAAGAGCTTCGGGAGGTAGATCGCCTCGCTGCGCTGGGAGATCGGGTAGTGGCTGCACCTTGAGCAGTTGGTCGCATCGTGGTAGCCCGTCTCCGTCGCCACCATGGGGACCTGTCGACCCTCAAAGGTCCACTCGCGGATCTCGGCCATCCTGCGGGTGAACGGATAGTAGTCCGGGCCGCTTGGCGGCCTGGCCCCCGGGTAGGGGTGGATGTTGCCGCCGTCGGCGTGCGGCGGGTCGTAGAGGTTGCCCAGCTGCTTGAAGGCGGTGCCGGTGGCGGACGGTCCGTAGATCGGCACCTGCAGGGGCGCGCCGAACTCGTGGGCGTGCGTCCCCTTGGTCAGCTGGTAGGTCCAGTAGTTGCAGCTGCGGCTGTCGCTGACCCAGTCGGAGCGGCCCTGTCGCTCAGGCTCGTTGACGCCCTCGAGGGCATCGAGTGAGTCTCGGACCTTGTTCTTGGCGTCCTCGACGAAGTGCGCCCAGCCGTCGGGGTTGATGAGCCGGCAGCTGATGAGGGTGCTCTTGATTCCCGCGGCGGCAAGGCTGTTGACGCGGTCAAAGAACCACTGCCGGCGGTCCGGGTCGAAGCCGTCGCGAATGTGACGTACGCCGAGTTCGCGCAGGCGCTGTTTGACCATCGGGAAGTCCTGGTAGGCGGTGGAGTCGTAGTACAGGTGCGTGTTGACGCCGATGGTGTCCACGAACGCGCGGGCGTCCTGGGCCGTGGCGGCGCTCGCGGCGCTCGCAAGGGCACCGGCCGCGACGAGCGCGAGGATGAGCGTGATCGCGAGTCTGAGCATGGGCGGCGCCTCGAACTGGGGTAACGGCTTCAGCTTGAGCTTATGTCACGAACGGCCGTGCAGGGTCTCGGGCGGCCTAGCCGCGGGGCGCAGCCGCAGCGCAGCTCACCGGCGCTCGATCGCAAAGCAGCTCGTGCGTCCGTCCGGCCCTGTTTCGCGTCGATGGGGCGCGAAGAGGGAGACGAGCGCTTCTGGTGGGAGCCGGATGGCAGGGGGCGCGGATCAAACCGCGTCCACGAGGAGAGACCATGGCAGCGAAACCGCGCAGGGTGGCCGACGACCCGCCCGCCCTGGTGGCGTGCCGCGCTGCCGCTCGGTGCACGGATCGAGGTCGATGCGATCGTGGCATTGAAGGCCTGGCGTCGCGATGGGCTCGGGCCCCCGCTGCTCGGCAGGCCCAGCCTCTGGTAGGCCTGCATCTCCCCGCATCCGCGCGGAGAGGTATCCCGTGAACAGCGTCTAGGAGTGCACCGTGCCGTCGCGACGGCGATCTGCCGGAGGGCTGGCCGGAGGAGCCTTGTTGAGCTCCTAGTAGCGTCCGTCGTGGCCGCCGTAGAACAACCTCCGACTCGACGTAGAACAGGCGTCCACCGCGGGCCGCACATGGTCGCCTCGGTTGAGCTGTTGAGCCGAGGGGGGTCCTGTGACCTCCTCGTGCCCCACCATGACCGACCGTGTTGCCAGCGGCGAAAGGCCCCATGGAGCAGGGTCAGTGGGCCGGGGGCGGCGAGGCCACAGAGTCGCATGGATGCTCGGCGTGCTGCTGTCCTTGGCTGCGTCATCTACGGCAAGTGCTGCGACGGGCGACTGCGCCTCGGCGTCAGGCTGCACCGAGGACGCTCGTAGTGCTGGTTCGTTTGTGGAGAGTGTGGGGGTTAATACGCACTTGGGGTATGACGATACGGTGTATGGGCGAAGTTGGCCGGTGGTGCGTGATGGTCTGGTGGAGCTTGGCGTCAGGCATATTCGTGATACGTCTCATCGTGATGGTACTCGTCTGGGTGATGTTGTGCCGCGTTAC
>DASZCY010000124.1:0-6437 GCA_035942615.1 Solirubrobacteraceae bacterium
TACCGGCTGGTGGAGGACGACCCGCGCTTCTACATGGACTTCACGGGGACGGGCAACTCGCTCAACCCCACAAGTCCCGCGGTGATCCGCCTCATCATGGACTCGCTGCGCTACTTCGTGACCGAGTGCCGCGTGGACGGCTTCCGCTTCGACCTGGCCTCCGCCCTGGCCCGCGGCTTCTACGAGGTCGACCGCCTGTCGGCTTTCTTCGAGACCATCCACCAGGACCCGGTCCTCTCCCAGGTCAAGCTGATCGCCGAGCCGTGGGACGTTGGCCCCGGCGGCTATCAGGTGGGCAACTTCCCGGTGCTGTGGACGGAGTGGAACGGCCACTATCGCGACGTGATGCGCGACTTCTGGCGCGGGGAGAGCGACGTAGGCGAGTTCGCCCGTCGCTTTACCGGCTCGAGCGACCTGTACGAGGCCGACGGACGGCGGCCCTTTGCCTCGATCAACTTCATCACCGCCCACGACGGCTTCACGCTGGCCGACCTGGTCTCCTACAACGACAAGCACAACGACCAAAACCAGGAGGGCGGTGCCGACGGGACGGACGACAACCGCTCCTGGAACTGCGGCGTGGAGGGCGAGACCGATGACCCCGACGTGCTCGCCCTGCGTGCGCGCCAGCAGCGCAATCTGCTGACCACCCTGCTGCTCAGCCAGGGCGTACCGATGCTGCTGGGCGGCGACGAGTTCGCGCGCACCCAGGGGGGCAACAACAACGCGTGGTGCCAGGACAACGAGACCTCCTGGTTCGACTGGTCGCTGCGCGAGCGAAACGCCGACCTGCTGGCCTTCACCAAGCGGCTGCTCGCCCTGCGCGCCGCCGAGCCGGTCTTCCGCCGCGCGACCTTCCTCACCGGGGAGGTCAACAACGGCTCGCTGCTGCCCGACGCGTGGTGGTTTCGCACCGACGGGCGGCGTATGACCCGCCGCGGCTGGGAGCGCCCGGACGCGACAACCCTGGGGCTGTTCCTCAACGGAGAGGACACCGGCAACCGCGACCGGCGCGGGCAGCCGGAGACCGGCGACTCCTTCATCCTGCTGATCAACGCCGGCCGCGAGGACGTGAGCTTCCGCCTGCCCACCCGCCGCCTGGGCGAGCGCTGGACGCTGGAGCTGCGCACCGACGAGCCCGAGGACCAGCCGGGCTCGTCGGGCTTCGACGCGCTCCAGCAGCTCACGGTGACCGCGCGTTCGGTCTTCGTGCTGCGCCGCGCATGACGGCCTTCCGCGCCACCTACCGCCTGCAGCTCGGGCCGGGGCTGGACTTCGCCGCCGTGCGCGCGCTGGTGCCCTACCTGCGCGACCTGGGGGTCAGCCATCTCTACCTCTCTCCGGTGTTCGCCGCGCGCGAGGGCTCCACGCACGGCTACGACGTGGTTGACCCCCGGCGCATCAATGACGACCTGGGCGGCGAGGACGGGCTGCGCGCGCTGGCCGAAGCGGGGCTGGGCGTGATCCTGGACATCGTCCCCAATCACATGGCCACCGACGAGGCCAACCCCTTCTGGGCCGACGAGGGCCTGCGCGCGCGCTTCTTCGACATCGATCCGGCCACCGGAAAGCACCGGCGCTTCTTCGACATCGACCACCTGGCCGGGGTGCGCCAGGAGGACGAGGAGGTCTTCGCCACCACGCACGAGCTCGTGCTGCGCCTGCTGGCCGAGGGGGCCGTGGACGGGGTGCGCGTCGACCATCCCGACGGGCTGGCCGACCCGTCCGGCTACCTGACCCGCCTGGCCGAGGGCGGCGCCCAGCACGTGTGGGTCGAAAAGATCCTGCACCCCGGCGAGCCGCTGCGAGACTGGCCCGTGGAGGGCACCACGGGCTATGAGTTCGCCAACGACGTGCAGGGCCTGTTCGTCGACCCCACCGGCGAGGCGCCGCTGAGCGCCTTCCACCGCGAGCTGACCGGCGAGAGGCGGACGTTCGCCGAGGTGGCCTTCGAGGCCAAGCTCGAGCAGGCCTGCGGCACCTTCTCCCCCGAGGTCGAGCGCCTGCGCCGTGAGGGCGACGTGCCCGAGGAGGTCGACCTGCCCCGTGCGCTGGCCTCCCTGGACGTCTACCGCACCTACGTGTGGCCGCCGCGCCACGAGACGACCGAGGCCGACCGCGAGGTGCTCACGGGCCTCGACGTGTCGCTGCTGACGCGCGAGCGCTTCATCACCCGCTTCCAGCAGACCACCCCGCCGGTCATGGCCAAGGGCGTGGAGGACACCGCCTTCTACCGCTACACGCGGCTGCTGGCCCTCAACGAGGTGGGCGGCGACCCGGGTCGCTTCGGGATCTCCGTGGCCACCTTCCACGCCGCCAACGCCGAGCGGGCCCAGCGCTTTCCCCGCACCCTGCTGGTCACCCAGACCCATGACACCAAGCGCTCGGGCGACACCCGCGCGCGCATCGGCGCGCTGAGCGCGATGGCCGACGACTGGCGGCGGGCGGTGCAGCGCTGGCAGGAGATCAACGCGCCCCTTCGCACCTCGGCGACCGCGCCCACCCCCGACGAGGAGTACCTCCTCTACCAGACCCTGGTGGGGACCTGGCCGATCACCGCCGATCGGCTGGCCGGCTACCTGGAGAAGGCCATGCGCGAGGCCAAGGTCGACTCGAACTGGCTCGAGCCCAACGTGGAGCATGAGGCCGCGGTGCAGGCCTTCGCCGCCGAGGTGATCGAGCACGGCCCGTTCCTGTTCGAGTTCGAGGGCTTCGCGGCGCGGGTGGCCGAGGCAGGGGAGCGCTCGGCGCTGGGCCAGCTGCTGCTCAAGCTCACGGTGCCGGGCGTGCCCGACGTCTACCAGGGCGACGAGCTGTGGGCGCTCGCGCTGGTGGACCCCGACAACCGCCGCGAGGTCGAGTGGGAGCGCCGGCGCGAGCTGCTCGACGAGCTGCGCGCGGGCGCCGCGCCGACGCGCGAGACGCGCAAGCTGTGGACGATCTGGCGAGCCCTGGACCTGCGCGCGCGCCGATCGGAGTGCTTCGAGGCCGGCGCCTACGAGCCCGTGGCGGCCGGCGAGGAGGTGTGCGCGTTCCGTCGCGGCGAGGATGTGCTGGTGGCCGTGGCCGTGCGCGACCATCCGGTGGTCGACGCGTGGGATCTGCCCGCGGGGGCGGCCGGGCGCTGGCGCGACGTGCTCACGGGCGCCGAGCACGAGCTGCCCGACCGCGCCACCCTGGCGGGCATCCTGGGCCCCGACGGGATGGCGCTGCTCGAGCGGGTGGGGTGAGGGAGGCTCTTATCCGTCACCACTCGTGGCCGACGAACACCGGCTCGGGGCGCAGGTCGACCCCGAAGGCGGCGTGGACGCCGGCGGCGATGGCGCGCGCGAGGGTGACGAGGTCGGTCGTGGTGCCCGCGCCGCGGTTGGTCAGCGCGAGGGTGTGCTTGGAGGAGATCGCGATGGTCAGCGGGTCGCCGTGTCCGCGGGCGAAGCCGGCGCGCTCGATGAGCCACGCCGCGGAGGTCTTGACCGTCCCGTCGGGCTGGTCGAAGCGCGGCACGTCCTCGCCCGCGCGCTCGCGCAGGCGGGTGAACTGCTCGCGGGTGAGCACCGGGTTGGTGAAGAACGAGCCCGCCGAGACCGAGTCGGGGTCGCCGTCGTCGACGACCATCCCCTTGCCCCGGCGCAGAGCGAGTACCGCCTCGCGCACCTCCTCCAGCGGCGCGGTCTCCCCCACCTCCACGCCCAGGCCGCGGGCCAGCTCGGGGTAGCCGACCGGGCGGCCGTGCGCTGAGGGCTCGAGGTCGAAGGTCACCGACAGCACCACCCACCGTCCCGGCGTGCGCTTGAAGACGCTCGTGCGATAGCCGAACCGGCAGTCGCGGGGGAGCCGCTCCTCCACCACGTCGCGCTCGCGGTCGAGCACGCGCACCGAGGCGATGGTCTGCGAGACCTCCTGGCCGTAGGCGCCCACGTTCTGGATCGGCGTGGCGCCGGTGGAGCCGGGGATGCCCGACAGGCACTCGACGCCGGCCAGGCCCTCGGCGACGCAGCGGGCCACGAAGGCGTCCCACGGCTCGCCCGCCTGGACGGTGCGCCGGGCGCCCTCACCCGTCACCCCCCGCGTGGCGACCAGCAGCACCGTTCCCGGCCAGCCCTCGTCGGCGATCACCACGTTGCTGCCCCCGGCCAGCACCAGCAGCGGCGCGGGAGCGTGGCGCACCGCGTCCACGATCTGCTCCTCGGTGGTCGCCTCCACCAGCCGGGCGGCGGGGCCACCGAGACGGAGGGTGGTCAGCTCGGCCAGGGGGCGGGCCATCACCGAGCAGGTTAGGGTTGGCGCCTCGTGGCCGACCGGATCCTCATCGTCACGTGGGAGTACCCGCCGATCGTGGAGGGCGGCCTGGCCCGCCACGTGCGCAAGCTCGCCGAGGGGCTGACGACGCGGGGCAGCGAGGTGCACGTGCTCACGCGGGGCGGGCGCTCCACCCGGGACGTCGAGGACCGTCACGGGGTCACCGTCCACCGCGTTGCCCCGCCCGCCTGGCCCAAGGACGACCTGCCGCGCTTCGTGGCCTGGGTGCGCCGCCTCAACGACGACCTGCTCGCCCGCGGCGGCGAGCTGGCCGGCCGGCTCGGCTTCGACGTGGTGCACGGCCACGACTGGCTGGTGGCCGTCGCGGCCAAGCGCCTGGCCGACCATCTGCGCTGCCCGTTCGTGGCCACCGTGCACGCCACCGAGCACGGGCGCCGGCAGGGCTGGGTGCACGAGCCCCCGATGTCGGAGATCCATCGCACCGAGCGGTGGATGGTCCACGCCGCCGACCAGGTGATCGCCTGCTCGTCCTACATGCGCGGCCATGTGGCCGACGTGTTCGGGCTGGGCGAGGAGCGGGTGGCGGTCATCCCCAACGGCATCGACCCGGCCGACCTGCAGCCCCGGGGTGACCTGCGCGCGCTGCGCCGGCGCTTTGCGGCCGACGACGAGCGCCTGGTGCTGCTGGTCGGCCGGCTGGTCTACGAGAAGGGCTTCCAGCACGCGCTGGACGCCCTTCCCGGCGTGATGAAGCGCCTTGGCGGGGTGCGCTTCCTGGTCGCCGGCTCGGGTCCCCACCGCGACGAGCTGGAGCGCCAGGCGGCCGCGCTGGGGCTCACGGAGCACGGCACCTTCCTGGGCTGGATCGGCGACGAGTGGCTGAGCTCCCTGTATCGCATCGCCGACCTGTGCGTGGTGCCCTCGATCTACGAGCCCTTCGGGCTGGTCGCCCTGGAGGCGATGGCCTCGGGCTGTCCGTGCCTGGTGGCCGACACGGGCGGCCTGCGCGAGGTGGTGCCCGACGAGACCGTCGGCCTGCGCTTCCGCTCGCGCGATCCGGTCGCCCTGGGTTCGAGCGTGGAGCGGGTCCTCACCGACGACCGGCTGCGCACGCGCCTGGTGGCCGAGGCCCGCGAGCATGTCCTGCGCTTCGACTGGGGCGATGTGGCCCGGCGCACCGGCGCGGTCTATGCCGATCTGCTGGGCGCGGCGGTCTGAGGCCCGGACGGGTCGCTGCCGGCGACCTCGCGGGCACCGACCTCCGCGCCCGCCGCGATCGCCACGCCGGGCTCGACGGCGGCGCCCTCGCGCAGGCGCGCGCCCGGCCCGAGCGTCACCGCTGCCGTGTGCGGCGCCCGGCGCGCCGCGGGGGCGTCGGGATCGACGTGGGCGGGGAGGCTGGTGAGCAGGGTGGCCCCGTCGTGCAGCACGCAGCGCTCGGCGATGGTGACGTCTGCGCGGGCGAGGATGCGCACCTCGTCGCCCAGCCAGGCGTGGGGGCCGATGCGCACGTGGCCGGCGACGGCCTCGACGGTGAGCCGCTCGCCGATACGGGTGTCCTGCCCAAGCGTGACACGGGCCCCGGGCGCGACGCGCACCCGCGCGTGGCGGCCGACCGTGACCCCGCGCCCGACGGTGAGCCGGCCGCGCGAGCGCAGGCGGAGGAGCAGCAGCCGCACGCCGCAAGCCTACGCGGCGGACGACCCGTGCGCCGCTCGTCCTCCGAGGTGGTGCTAGCCGGGGATAGCACGGTGATAGCAGGGGCCAGCACCAGACGATGCGCGTACGGCGCTCCACCGGCGCTCAGGGGGCTTCGGGCACCGCCGGGCCGTCAGGGGAGATCGCTCCCGGCGGCACCGCCTCCCCGCTCACTCCCTCGCTGCCCGGGCCCGGCGCGGGAGCGGGAGCGCTCGGCTCGGCAGGAGCGCCGGAGGCGGCGGGAGCGCCGGGGGCGCCAAGCGGCGCAGGCTCCTCCCCCGGCAACAGGGCCAACCCGCCGGCCACCGGACGCTCGGGCATCCGCACGTCCACGTAGGCGGCCCCGCGCGAGCTGGGGTCACCGAGCACGGCAGCGGCCGAGACCCACTTGGCCGCCAGGTTCTCGGCGCTGCCCAGGTGCACCACCGGCCCGTCGCGCAGCGCGACCGCCCAGCCGCGCTCGGCGCGCCGCGCCAGCG
>DASZCY010000125.1:0-5747 GCA_035942615.1 Solirubrobacteraceae bacterium
CCCCCGCCGAGCTCGAGCGCCAGATCGAGCGCGTCGCCGCGGCCAACCGTCGGGTGGAGGGGATCACGGTGCTGGCGGGCACCGAGGCCAACATCCTCCCCGACGGCTCGCTGGACTACCCCGACGAGCTGCTGGCCCGCCTGGACTGGGTGATCGCCTCGGTGCACACATCCTTTGCCATGGACGAGGCGGAGATGACCGCGCGCATGGTGGCCGCCGTCGAGCACCCATGGGTGGACGCGCTGGGCCATCCCACCGGGCGCAAGATCGAGTCCCGCCGGCCCTACGCCGTGGGCCTCGAGGCGGTCTTCGCCGCGGCCGCGCGGGCGGGCACGATGATCGAGATCAACTCCTCACCCGACCGCCGTGACCTCTCCGACGTGCACGCGCGCGCCGCCGCCGCCGCCGGGGTGCGCATCCTCGTGAACTCCGACGCGCACGGGACCAACACCCTGGGCATCACACGCTGGGGCGTGGCCACCGCGCGGCGGGCGTGGCTGGGACCCGACCAGATCGCCAACGCCCTGACGTGGGCGAAGTTCGGCCCCTTGCGCAAGCGGGCACGGGCTCAATCCAGCAGCGCGGGCAACAGCTCGTCGGCCACCACGCGGTCCACCGCAGCGGGGCGGTAGGCCACCAGCAGGGCCGCGGCGCGCTCGCGGTAGCCAGCGCGCGGATCGTCCAGGGCGGTGCGCAGCGCGACGGCCAGCGGGTCGGCGGGGGAGCTCTGCGGCGGCCGCCGCTGCGAGGCGGCGGGCGGTGAGAGGTCGGGCACGACCAGCCGCTCGTCCAGCTCGCGCGCCGGCCCCAGCGCCGCGTAGGGCCCGGGCGCGGTCGTGGTCACCAGCGCGCACCCGTCGGCCAGCGCCTCGAGCTGGGCGAGCCCGAAGTCCTCGCGGCGCGGGGCGCATATATAGACGCGCGCGCGCCGCACCAGCGCGCGGTACTCGTCCACAGGCAGAAAGCCCGTCGCGCGCACCCCCGGCATGCCCGCCGGCACGCCCGTCCCCACCACCACCAGCTCCTCGCCCTCGCGCCGGGCGGCCGCCCACGCGGTCAGCACCCGGTCCAGGCCCTTCTTGACCGGGTTCGTGGCGTAGGTGATCGCGGCGATGTCGCGCTCGGCGGTCGTGGGTGACGGTCCCGAGGACGTGACCGGCACCGGCACCACCACCGCGCCCGGCCTCGGAGCGGGCACCTCCTTGAGTCCCCCGGGTGTCCAGGGCACGAGCAGGGAGGCGGCGTGCAGGCGCCGGCGCTCCAGCGGGCGCTGCCACAGCCCGTGGCGTCCGGGCCGGTTGCCCGCGGCCGGGGCGTCGAAGCGCACCGCGCCGGGCAGCGGCCACAGCAGGGCGGCGGTCGTGGTCGAGTAGAGGACGGCACGCGGGCGTCCGGAGGCCAGCGCGCCGCGCGCCGCCGCGCGGGCCGCGCGGGCCCACCCGAGGTCGGTGAGCGCCATGGTGCGAACCTCCCGGGGACGGGCGGCCTGGGCCACCGTGACCGACGCGCCACTCCGCCGCATGGCCCCGGCCAGTGCCGTATCGGCGCGACGCAGCCCGCCGGTCGATCCCAGCGAGACGAGGAGCACGTCAGGCGCGGCCATGGCTCGCGAGCGGGCGGGCTCAGGCCGCGCCGTCGGACGCCACCATGGGCGTCTCGCGGCGGAAGCTGGGCGTGCGCACCAGGCTCATCGCCTGGAAGGGCGACCCGGGCTCGACGAAGAAGGCGACCCCATCGCGATCCTCGATGGCCGCCACCGCGGCGTCCTGGTGGCGCCAGAGCAGGGAGCCCAGGACCGCGAAGCCCGCGGCGATCCCGGGCACCTGGGGACCGAGGAAGGCCAGCAGCGCGCCCGCCGCGGTGGAGGCCAGCAAGGGCCACAGCCGGCCCAGCAGCACCGGTCCGGGGCGCACTTCGGGCAGCGTCGTGGTGGCCCGCGCCCCGGCCAGCAGGCGGGCGATGGGGGGGCTGGTATGGCGCCGGCGACCGAGCACGGCGCCGAGCAGGCCGGCCACCAGCCACCACCCGGCGAGCCCGAGCAGGAGCGGGCGATCCTCGCTCGAGGCGAGCACCGTGAAGGTGGCCAGCATGGTGGCCGCGGCCATCGACAGGAGCACCGCGGTCTTGAGGAAGTCGATGAACCGCACCGGGTTCCCCGCTAGGGGTGCCGGAGGCGGCCAGACGGGGCGAGCGCAGCGAGCCGTGGGAGGCGTGCATCCAGGTCGCGAGGGCGAAACATGCTCCTAGCCGTCCACCAGGGCCCGCAGCAGCCCGCGCACGCCCAAGGGCCCGTCGACCAGCGCGTCGGCCGTCTCCTCGAGGCCGGCCGGGGTCTCGTCGGAGCGCACGCCGATGCACACCGCACCCTGCAGGCGCCCCTCCTCGACCAGCCCCCGCAGGCGCTCGAAGGCGTCCAGGTCGGTGAGGTCGTCGCCCACGTACAGCGCACAGCGCAGTTCGCGCTCCTCCAGCAGGCGCTGGATGCCGCGCCCTTTGTCGAGGGGCACGGGGGGACGGACCTCGAGCACCTTGCGACCCCAGTGGGCGACCAGGCCGGCCTGCTCGGCCTGGTCGCCGACGGCGCAGATCGCCCTATGTGCGGCGTGTTCGTCGGGCGCCCCCCGCCAGTGGAAGGCGGTGATCGCCCGCTTGTCCTCACGGCGCACCCGCAGGCGGTGCAGCTGGTCGGTCCATGTCTCGTCGGCAAACCCGCGCACCCGGTCGGCCCACTGCGCGACCTCGGGATCCAGCTCCACGCGCGTGCCGCCCGGATGCAGCAGCTCGGCACCGTGGCTGCCCACGTAGGCGATGGAACCCAGCGACACGATGCGCCGCGCGACGGTGGCCTCGCGACCGCTGACGCACCCGACCAGGGCGTAGCGGCGGGCCACCGCGATGAGCTGGACGCGGGTGGGTTCGGGCACCTGCGCGTCGTCGGCGTGGCGCACGATGGGGGCCAGGGTGCCGTCCACGTCGAGCAGCACGGCGGCATGGGCTGGCTGCGCGCGCAGGGGCTGGAGGGCCTCGGCGAGCGTGACTTGGGTGGACACGCCTCTAGTATGGCCCTATGGCCTCCCGGCGAACCCTCACGCTGGCAGGCGTGGGGTCCCTGGCGGGCCTGTTCAGCGGCCTGTTCGGCATCGGCGGCGGGATCGTCCTGGTGCCGTTGCTCATCCTCGCGCTGGGCTTCGGCGAGCGCGAGGCGACGGGCACCTCCCTCGCCGCGATCGTCGTGATCGCGGCCGTGGCGACCGGGGTTCACGGCCTCTATGGCAACGTCCGCCTGGCCGAGGCGGCGCTCGTGGGGATCCCCGCGGTGGGCGGCGTGCTGGTCGGCACATGGCTGCAACAGCGCGTTCCCACGCGCGCGATCTCCCTCCTCTTGGCGGCGCTGCTGGTCGCCTCGGCCGTCGAGCTGGTGCTGGGCTAGCGCGTGCTCGAGGCCGTGGCGCTGGGCCTGGTGGCCGGTCTGGCCGCTGGGATGCTGGGGATCGGCGGGGGCGCCCTGATCGTCCCCGGCCTCGTCGTCTTCCTCGGTCTGGGACAGGTAGAGGCCGAGGCGACCTCGCTGCTGGCCATCGTGCCCACTGCCCTCGTCGGGGCGTGGCGCCAGCGCCGCTACGGCAACCTGCGTCTGCGCGACGGCTTGCGCCTGGGCGTGCTCGCGGTGGCCGGTGCGATCGCGGGCGCCGTGCTGGCCAACGTCCTTCCGGTGCGCGCGCTGGAGCTGGCCTTCGCGGCGCTGCTGGTGGTCGTCGCCGTCCGCCTCGCGCGCACTGCGTTGCGCGGCGAGGCGGAGGGCGACGCCGATTAGAGCGGGAGCTTCCCGCGTCCGCGGCGCCCGGCCGACGCGCTCTTGCTCGCGGCCCGTGAGCTGTGGCTGAAGGGCTTGCGGGCCACGCGGCCCATCGGACCGGGCGCCTTGCCGGCTACCCGGCCGCCCATGCCCAGCACCTTGTGCGTGCCGCGCTCGGGGTGGCGCGAGAGGCGGGGGACCAGAAAGGCGAGCACCAGCAGCACGACACACACACCAGCGATGATGGCGACCGTCACGGCCGTACCTCCTTTTGGGTGAAGTCACTGTCAAATACCCGAGCGTGCATCGGGGTAGCCGCAGGCCGTGCCCTCCAGGACGGATGTCGTAGCCGCACTGCTGGACCGCCACGGCACCACCTACGCGCGCGAGGCAGGGATCTCCCTGGGCTCGGACGCCGGACCGAGCGCGCTGTGGCGGCTGCTGTGCCTGTCGCTGCTGCTCAGCGCGCGTATCAACGCCGACCTCGCCGTGCGGGGCGCGCGGGCCCTGGCCGACGAAGGATGGACCAGCGCGCAGAAGCTCGCCGACTCCACCTGGGAGCGCCGCGCCAAAGTGCTCAACGAGGCGGGCTATGCGCGCTACGACGAGCGCACCGCGACCATGCTCGGGCAGACGGCGGAGCTGGTGGGCGAGCGCTACCGCGGTGACCTGCGCCGCCTGCGCGACGAGGCCGCTCGTGACCCCGCCCGCGAGCGTGAGCTGCTCAAGGAGTGCAAGGGCATCGGCGACGTGGGGGCAGACATCTTCTTCCGCGAAGTGCAGGGAGATTGGCAGGAGCTGCATCCCTTCCTGGACGGGCGCGCGCTGCGCTCGGCAGGCAGCCTCGGCCTTCCTGACGACCCCGAGCGGCTGGCCGAGCTGGCCGGCGATTCCCCGTCGGACACGACCCGCCTAGCCGCCGCGCTCGTGCGGGCCGAGCTGGCGGGGGACCATGACGAGATCCGCGACGGAGCGGCGTAGGAGTCGAACCTACCCACCGGGGGATCGCCCCGGCCGACCGGCTTTGAAGGCCGGCTGGGCCACCGGGCCCAGCCGCTCCACATCCTTAGGCTAGTTCAGACCCTGTTCCAGCGCGCCCTTGACGGAGGCGTCGAGCGCGTTGAGGCGGTACAGGGCCAGGGCCTCGGCGGAGGCGAAGCGCCGGCCGGGCGCGGTCTCGGCCCCGTGGTGGGTGAGCACGCAATGGGCCAGCGCGAGGCGGCGCTCGGAGGGAAGGGGCGCGTGCCGCGCGCGCTCGTCGAGCAGGCGCAGGCCGAGCTCGACGTGGCCCAGCAGGCGACCCTCCTCGCTGAGGCCGATCTCCGCGCCGAAGGTGAACTCGCGGGTCTTGCCCACGTCGTGCACGAGGGCCGCGCAGAGCAGCAGGTCGCGGTCCAGGCGGGGGTGCAGCTGGGCCGCCTCCAGGGCCATCGTGCCCACCGCCACGGTGTGCTCGAGCAACCCGCCCAGGTAGGCGTGATGGCCGGCGCGCGAGCACGGCGCGCGGCGCCATGCCCCGCGCAGCACGTCGTCGCCCAGCAGTCCCTCGAGCAGGCCGCGCAGCGCGGGATCGTGGACCTCGCGGCCCAGGTGCTCGAGAAAGCCCTCGAGCTCGTCGAGATCGCGGTAGGCGACCGGCAGGAAGGCGGCAGGGTCGGCGTCGCGGGCGCGGGTCAGCGTGCGCACCTCGAGCTGCAACTCGTCACGGAAACGCTCCACCCGGCCCCCGACCTGCACCAGATCCCCCCGCTCAAAGCGACCGCCGAGCACATCGGCATCGCGGAACGCGCGCCCCGCGATCGCCCCCGTACGGTCGCGCAGCTCGAGGGCCAGGTAGGGCGCGCCGCTGCGCGCCTGCAGGCGTTCCTTGCGTGTGCACGCGAGGGTCAGATCGATCTCCTGACCGGGGCGCAGCGAGGCCACGGTGAGGGTGCTGGGGGCGGCGGTGGAG
>DASZCY010000126.1:0-6421 GCA_035942615.1 Solirubrobacteraceae bacterium
TCGGGCAACCGGAACGCAGAGGGGCTGCCGCCGGCGGCCCCTCTGGGAAACCCGGAACGCCGCAGGCAGCGCCTACGCGGCGGCGCCGGCCGTGGCCGGCTCCTCGACGCGGCGCGGAAGCAGCGTCTCGCGGGCGATGACCAGGCGCTGGATCTGCGAGGTGCCCTCGTAGAGCTGCATGATCTTCGCGTCGCGCATGAGCTTCTCGACGGGGTATTCCTTGATGAAGCCATACCCGCCGTAGACCTGCACGGCGTCGGTGGACACCTCCATCGCGGTATCGGCGGCAAAGCGCTTGGCGTGCGAGGACTCCAGCGTGTTGCGCCTGCCCTGGGCGAGCAGCACGGCGCTGTTCCAGGTGGCCAGCCGGGAGAGATGGACCTTGGTGGCCATGTCGGCGATCATGAACTGGATCCCCTGGTGCATGGCGATCGGCACGCCGAACTGCACACGCTCCTTCGAGTACGCGGTGGCGAACTCGAAGGCGGCGCGGGCGATGCCGGTGGCCATGGCCGCCACGCCGGGACGCGTGCGGTCGAGGGTCATCATCGCCAGCTTGAAGCCCTTGTTCTCCTCGCCGAGCATGTACCTCGCGTCGACCTCGGTGTCGTTGAAGGTGATGGTCGCGGTGTTGGACGCCCGCTGGCCCATCTTGTCCTCCTTCTTGTCCACCAGGACAGTGTCGTCCTTGCGCACGAGGAAAGCGGTGATGCCACGGTGGCCGGCGTCGGGGTCGGTCTTGGCGTAGACGGTGAACCAGTCGGCGTAGCCGCCGTTGGTGATGAAGCACTTCGAGCCGTTGAGGAGGTAGCGGTCGCCATGCCTGACCGCCTTGGTGCGCATGCCCGACACGTCGGAGCCGGCGTCGGGCTCGGTGAGGCAAAAGGACGCCAGCACCGGCGACTCGATGAGCTCACCGAAGTACTCGCGCTTGACCTCGTCGGAGGCGCCGACGTGCACGGGCGCCGCGGCCAGCCCGTTGGCGCCGAGCGAGGTCTGGATGCCCGAGCAGCCCCACGACAGCTCCTCCTCGATGAGGCACCCCTCGAAGTAGTTCAGGCCGGGCCCACCGTACTCCTCGGGCACGTGGGTGTTCATGAGGCCGATCTCGTGAGCCTTGTCGATGATGTCCTGCGGCCAGGTGCTGTCCTTGTCGTACTCCCACGCGACCCGGCGGATCTCCTTCTCGGCAAAGTCGTGGGCCAGCTCGCGCAGGTTCTTCTGCTCGTCGGTCAGGGTGAAGTCGACCATCGGGCGCGTGGTTCTCCTTGGATGCCGGTTTGGCGATTGACTCGTCAGTCAACCGCGAGGCGAAGGGTAGCCGCTCCCCCCGGAGGGCACAATCCGTCCCATGGAGGAGGCCTTCGGGACCGTCCTGTTCGCCGTGGTGATCATCGCCGGCGTGGTCGCGGTGATCACCCTGGCCCGATCGCACGACACCTACGGCCAGATCGGCGGCGGCGGGCTGGACATGGACCGCCCGCCCCCCCGGACGCCCTCGAGCTGCGCCGAGCGTGAGGCGGAGATCCGCCAGATGCTCCAGGCGCGCAACGAGCGCCGCGCGCGTCGCGGGCATGGGCCCCTCGACCTCGACACCGAGGTCGCCCGGCTCACCTCCGCGCGCGGCCAGGCCGAGGTCGACCCGGCCCTGCGCGAAGAGGTCCGCGAGATGGTCCACGCGCGCAACGCCCGCCGCACGCGCCGTGGCCAGCCGCCGCTGGAGGTGGAGGCCGAGATCGAGCGCCAGTTGCGCGACCTGCGCTGAGGGTTCAGCCCGTGGCGACCGGCTCGCGCTGCTCCTCGGCCTGGCGGCGCTGTTCCTCGGCGCGTTCGTGAGCCTCCTCGCGCCGGCGCTCGGCGCCCTCGGGGTCCCGGCGGTCAGCCACCAGCGAGGCGATCATGCCGATCGCAAAGGCCGTAGCCACCCCGGCCAGCGAGAGCCCGGGGCCGATCTTCACCAGGTCCTCGATGAGGAGCTTCACCGCCACCAGTGCCAGAACCACGGCGATGGTCTCGTCGAGGTAGCGGAAGCGGCTGATGAGCCCCTCCACCAGCACGAAGAGCGCGCGTAGTCCCACGAGCGCGAAGACATTGCCCATCCAGATGATGAACGAGTCGCGCGTGATGGCGAACGCGGCGGGGATGGAGTCCACCGCAAAGGCGAGGTCGGCGGCGACTATGGCGGCCAGGCAGAGGAACAGGGGGGTGACGAAGCGCCGACCCTCCTCGCGCACGAACCAGCGGCCGCCGCGGAAGCCGCTGGTCACCGGGAAGAGCTTTCGCACTCCGCGCACGACGAGGTTGCGGTCGGGGTCGACGTTCTCGTCCACCCCGCGCAGGATCCGGTAGGCCAGCACCAGCAGCAGGACTCCCAGCAGGTAGATGACGAACTCGAACTGCTCGATGAGAGCGACGCCGCCCAGGATGGCCAGCCCTCGCAGCGCTAGCGCGGCGACGATGCCGAAGAACAGCAGCGGCGCCCGGTGCACGTGGGGGACGCCGAAGTAGGTGAACAGCAGGATGAAGACGAAGAGGTTGTCGAGCGACAGTGAGCGCTCGATGAGGTAGACCGTGACGTAGTTGACGGCGTCCCCGGTGGTGCCCACCGCCAGGACGACGGTGGCCATAGCGAGGCCGAGCAGCAGCCAGCCGAGGCTCCAGGCCACGCTCTCGCGGAAGCTCGGCTCCCGCCCGCGCGCGAAGAAGTGCAGGTCCACCCACAGCAGCCCGATGAGAACGACGACGAGCGCGATCCAGGGGATCGCGCCGGGCACGCCGGGCACGAAGGCGAGAACGGCTGGCACCGCGGTTCAGCCTAGGGGTAGGGCACGCGTGGAGATCGGTCCCCAGGTCGTGACGGCGGCACAAGCCCCCTAGGGCGCGTCGAGCAGCCGGGCGCACCGCTGGACGGCGGCGACATCTTCGCCGGCCTGCTCCAGGCAGCGGTTGTACTCGGGCGGGCCGAGTTGCTGGGCGCCGCCGCCCGGCGTGCCGCCCCCGGGGGCAGCCGGCGCCTGCGTGGCGTTCTCGGGCGCCTCGATCTCCTGCTCCTCGTTGAGCTCGGAGACATCGAGCTGGACCGCGAGCGTGCCCTCCCCCAGACCGATCTGCTCGCGAGCCCGCTCGGGCACCGCGTAGCCGACCTCCACGCGCAGCCGGCGCAGGACCTTGTCGTCCTCGCCGGTCCACACCTCCATGCGCGCCGAGCGCACCGCCTCGGTGATCAGCGCACGCTGCTGGGGCGTGAGCGATCGGGGCGCCTGGCCCTCGCCCACCCCCAGCCGCCCGGCCTGGGCCAGCAGCCGGTCGACGTCGGTCAGAAAGCGCTCGACATCGATGCCCGCCCGGATGTGGATCGCCTCGGTGCCCGCGATCTCCTCGATGCCCACCCGCCGGGGATTGGTCAACCAGGCACGCGGATCGATGCCCAGAGAGGCGAAGGTCGGGGCGCCGGCCTCCGCGCCCCCCCGGTTGCGCGACTCCCGCGCCCCGCGCGCGAACTGCTGGAACTGCGCGTCGGGCAGCCGGAAGGCCTGCCCCTGCGTGCGCACGAAGAGCGCGTCCCCCGTGGAGACCAGGCCGGCGCTCTGGCTGGCGGGCCCCGCGTCGAGCGAGAGCTCGAGGTCGAAGCGGGGCACGCCGTCGTCGCCCTCGGCAGCCACAAACGGTCCCTCGACACCCGCCGACAGGGAGCCGATGGTGCTCTGCCCCTCGTCGCCCCTGGGCGTCAGGCGCAGTCCGAGGGCAAGGCGACCACTCTTGAACCGCTCCCCCTGGCCGGCGAAGGTCTGCTGGAGCACCTCGTCGGCGCTCTCCTGCCCCTGCCCGCATGCGGCGAGCCCGCCCACCGGCAGAACGGCGAGACAGAGCACGGCGAGGAGGCGACGGAGAGGAGGCAAGGGAGGTGGAAGCCCGACCGCAACCTCGCGGCTGCTCCGGCGAGGTTGACAGGCACTGTAGCTTCGCGCCGGTGCGCGCCACGCCGCTTCTCGCCGCGTCGCTCGCGGCGCTCGCGCTCGCCTTCGCGCCGGCCGCCGCGCAGGCCGGATCCGCACAATCGCTGCTGGTCCTCGGCGAGGGCAAAGTCCGGGTGGTCGACGACCCGTTTCTGCCACCCGCCGCTGAGCAGCCGGTCGCCCCCGCCCCGCGGCGCGAGCCCAGCGCCGCGCGCGCCGCCGCCGCCCGGAGCACGGTGCGCGGTGCCCTGGACGACCTGCTGGCCGCCGGGACGATCACCCGGTCCCAGCACGATGGGTGGCGCGCCGAGTACGACCGGTCGCTGTCCACGCGGCGCCAGCTCGCGGGCGCCCGGCGCGCGGCGCTCGACGCGGTGATCGCCAACCTGGAGGGCCTGGCCGCCCGTAACCGGCTGACCGCCACACGCGCACCGGCGACGTTCCTCACCCTGCAACGCAACCGCGAGTGGTGGCGCGAAGGCCGCCTCCTGCGCGCCGGCCAGCGGGTGGGCTTCGCCGGCAGCCAGCTCGTCTGGGAGCACTACCCCGGCCAGGGGCTCCAGATCCAGTGGCTGGGCACGTTCGGGCGCGCCAACGGCCTGTTCTCCGCGCGCGGGCACGACGAGGAGCTCGGCGCGCTGTTGGAGGAGGCGATCCCGCTGGCCACCCGCCGCGCGGGGGGCATCGCCTGGGAGAGCCTGTACGCCTTCGGTGGCGGGCGCGCCCCCTGGGTCAGCGGCCTGAGCCAGGGCACGGCGCTGCAGGCGCTGTCGCGCGGGGCGATCCGCCTCGGCCGCGGCCACTATCTGGGCGTGGCGCGCAGCGCCCTCGGCGTCTTCGGGCGCCGCGCGCCCGAGGGCGTCTGGGCGGGAACGACCGCGCGGGCGCACTACCTCCAGTACTCCTGGGACCGCGACCTGCGCATCTACAACGGCTTCGTGCAAGCGCTCAACGGGCTGTACGACTTCGCCAAGCTTGCCAACGACGATCGGGGACAGGCGCTGTTCTTTCGCGGCGAGGCCCAGCTGCGCGACGAGCTGGCGCGCATGGACACCGGCGGATGGTCGCGCTACTCCAACGAGCGTGACAGCCCGCTGCATTACCACCAGGTGCTGCGCGACTTCCTGCGCGGGCTGTGCGAGCGTTTGCGCGAGGGCCGCCTGCCAACCGACCCGGCGCCCTACTGCACGCTGGCCCAGCGCTTCACCGACGACCTGGGCCGCGACCCGGTGGTGGACCTGCGCTCGGGCGCGGCCGTCGCCGGGCGCCCCAAAACGGTCATCTTCACGATCGACAAGCCGGCCACGGTGACCATGACCGTCGCGCGGGGCGGTGAGGTCGTCGAGCGGGTCACGAGCGCCGTGCGAGCCGGGCGGGCACGGCTGATCTGGGACGCGCCCCGCCGCCGCGGCGCGTACACGGTCACGCTGACCGCCACGGACCTGGCCGGCAACCGTACGACCGAGGGCGGGCCGCTGCGCGTGGAGCGCTGAGGGGCTTAGTCGAGTAGCGCCACCACCCCTATCATCGCGCCATGGTCACCTGGATCCTCACCGGGTCGCCGGAGAACTTCGCCGCGACGCGCACGCACGGGTTCACGGTCATCGGGCTCAAGGAGCGCCGGCGCTCGCGGCTGGCCGAGCGCCTGAACGCCGCGGCCGCCGCGGCCGCCCGGCCGGGCTAGGCATGGCGCGCTCCGCCCAGGGACGCTCGGCGATCACCAGGGTGGCGACCGCCGCTCGGGGCGGGGCGCGCCGGTTGGCCCGCGCATGGCAGAGGTCGGGGGGCGACCAGCGGGCGGCCGCGCTGGCGGCGCTGGCGCTCCTGGCCACCATGTTCCTGCCCTGGTACCAGCTGACCACGCTGGCCGTGCCCGGCGGGCGACCGGTCAGCGGGGGCCAGAGCCTCAGCGCCTTTCAGGTGTTCACCTTCGTCGAGGCCGCGACCCTGCTGGTGGTCGCCGCGGTGGTGGCGCTGCTCTTCGCGCGCGCCGAGCGGCGCGACTTTCACCTGCCCGCGCGCGACGGCACCCTCCTGGCCGCCGCGGGCGTGTGGGTGTGCCTGCTGATCTTCTACCGCCAGCTCGACCAGCCCGAGCCCACCGCCGGCGCGCAGGCCGCGGCCACCGTCGGGGTCAACTGGGGCATCTTCCTGGCCTTCCTGGCCGCGCTGGTGCTGACCGCCGCGGGGGTGCGCATGCGCGCCGCGGCCGCGGGAGAGCGCGAGCCGCCCGCCACCCGCCGGCGCCCCGACGGCCCGGGCAGGGACGAGTCAGGGCCGCCGACCGCGCGCACCGATGTCGTCCCCTCGCGCGCCACGCCCACCGGCGGCCAGCTGTCCTTCGACGACGCGCCCGAGGAGCCCGAGCCGCTGCGCCCGGGCGAGGCCCGTGCGCGCGACCGCTGATCGGCGAGCCGGCCGCTGCGGCCTGCCACACTTGCCGCATGCGTCGCGCGCTGCTGTCC
>DASZCY010000127.1:0-3851 GCA_035942615.1 Solirubrobacteraceae bacterium
CGTGGTGGGGCGCCGTTACGCCCTCCGCGCGGCGCGTAGGCGCTCGAACACCTCGCGGGCCACGGATTCCTCGAGGTGGGCCACGCGCTGGCGGCGCCCCGAGCCCACCGCGACCGCGAGGTCGGCCAGCCCCGCGCGACGTTGCAAGGGAGACTGGCTGAGCGCATGCTCCTGCAGGCGCGCGGCGCGGGCCACCAGCGTGTGGCGCGCGAGCATCCGGGAGCGCAGCACCAGGCGCCCGTCGCCCAGCCGCCAGCCCGCCGCGCGGAAGCGCCCCACGCCCTCGAGTGCTCCCAGGGCTGAGAGGACGGGCAGCGCCCACCAGGCCCCGACGGCCGCCGGCACCGCGCCCGCCAGAGCGCCCAGCGCGAGCGGTGGGGCCAGGTAGCGGCGCAGCGCCCGCCGCGGCGGTGGCTCGAGCGGCGCGAGGGGCGCGGTCAGCGCGGGCACCAGCTCGGCGATCAGGTCCGCGGCGTGCCCGGCAGGCAGCAGGGGGAAGAGGGTGCGCACGGCGGCGGGCTCCTGGCGGTGGCCGACCGTCTCCACCCGCAGGGAGGCCAGCCCGAAGGGCCGGCGCAGCACGCCCTCGACCACGCGCACCGCGTGCACGCGCGCCAGCGGGATGCTGACCGCGCGACGCTGGAGCAATCCGCGGCGGATGCGCAGGCGCTGGCCGTCACGCTCCACCGTGAAGCCGCTGAAGGCCACCACCGCGCCCAGCACGGACACGGCGAGCGTCCCCGCCACCACCGCCAGCGCGAGGAGCGCCAGCGCGCCGGGCGCTCGGGGCAGAAGGTCCAGCAGGTCGCCGTCCACGCGCTCGCCGACCAAGTCGTCGGCCACCGCCCCCACGCCCGCGACCACGGGCACCAGCACGCCGAGCTGCGGCGCGGTCAGCGCGGCCACCAGTAGCTGGCCCCCGCTCAGGCGCCGGAGCGCGGCGGGCGGCTCGTCGCGGGTCGTCTCGGGATGGCCCAGGGCCGCGCGCAGCGCATCGACCTCCTCGCGCGCCACCGCCCCGAGGGTGATCTCCGGCTCGGCGCCGCCGCCCGCCGTCTGCACGAGCACCTCGAGCACCCCGAACAGGCGCTGGATCGGGCCCTGCTCGGTGTCCACGCTGGAGATGCGCGACAGAGGTACGGAGGTCTCGCCGGGCGAGAAGATGCCGGTGCGCAGGATGAGGGTCTGGTCGCGCAGGCGGTAGGTCGTGCTCCGCCAGCGCAGCCAACCCCCGCCCGCCGCGACCAGGACGCCCACCGCCGCCAGGGCGGTGGGGAAGCCGCCCCCCGACGAGCCGATGAGGATGACCACCACCAGGGGTACCAGCACCTCGCGCGCGGCCTTGAGGATCTCCAGGGCGATGCCCGCCGGATGCAGCCGGCGCGGCTCAGGGCTCATCGGGCGTGCGGGCCAGCTCGGCGATGCGGTCGCGGATCGCCGCCGCGTCGCGCTCGGCCAGGCCGGGGATGGCGTTGCGCCCCGCGGCGGTGTGGATGACCACCACGGCCAGCCCGAACAGCTGCGAGACCACCGTGCGCCGGGTGTCCACGTGCTGCACGCGCGGCACCGGGATCAGCGTGCGCGTCACCGTGAAGGCGCCGTGGCGCAGGTCGATCTCCTCGTCGCGTACCTCATAGCGCCAGCGCCGCCAGCGCAGCACCGGCATCGCCACGACGCCCACCGCCGCCACCACCACGGCCGCCGCCACCAGCCCCGGGCCGACGAAGGGGGGCGCGCCGGCCCTGGTGATCGAGCCGCCGCCGATCACCGCCAAGAGCACCAGCGGGGCGGCCCACCCCAGCGCCTCCACCGCCCACATCCCGCGCGCGCCGGGTTCGAGCCGGCGCGAGGGCTCGGGCGCGCGGGGGTCACCGTGCTCCATGGGGCGCGTGCCTACCCGCCGGGTGGCCCTCCCGCCCGCGCCGGGTAGGACCGGCGCATGGTCGACTCGCGCAGCGCCCGGCGCAGGGCCACCGAGCACGCCGCCGAGCGGGCCATCGGCAACGTGCTGACGCTCGTGCTCGTGCTCGCCGTGGTCGTGCAGTTGCTGCGCGGCGAGAGCGCGTCGCCCTACGCGCAGCTGCTGCTCGTGGCCGGCATCACCTGGGCCGTCGTGCTCGTCCTCGCCTGGCGGCGCGGCGCCGCGAGCGCCTGAGCGCCACCCGTGTCCACCGCGCGCAGCGTCCCGCCCACCCGCGGCGAGCTCGAGGGCGACGAGGCGTTCGAGACCCTGCGCCAATGCGGGCGCCGGCGCCTGGTGTGGGATGCCATCACGCGCTTTCGCGCCGCCGACGGCTTCAGCCATGCCCGCGCGCTCGCCTTCCAGTCCGTGCTCACCCTGCTGCCCGCCCTCATCGCCGTGGTGGGCCTGGCCGCCACGCTGGACCAGCAGGGCTTCAGCCGCGCGGTCCAGGACACCATTGGCGCCCTGGCGCCCGGTGCGGCGGGCGACATCCTCACCTCGGCGCTGCGCCAGGGATCGAGCGCCGCGAAGCGCGAGACGGGGGAGACGGCCCTGGTGGGCGGCTTCCTGGCCGCGGTCGCCTCGGGCATGGCCACCATGACCGCGATCGAGCGCGGGGCCAACCGCATCTACGGCGTCGAGCGCGACCGCCCGTTCCTGCGCCGGTACGTGGTGGCGCTCGGGCTCGCGTTGACCGCCGGCGTGCTCGCGCTGGCGTCGGTGGCGGTGCTGGTGGGCGGGGCGGCCATCGCCGATGTCCTGGGCTGGGGCGGGCGGCTGGATGCGATCTGGCAGGTCGCGCGCTGGCCGCTGGGGCTGGTCTTCACCGTCACCTCGATCGCGCTGCTGTTCGAGGTCGCCCCGCGCCGGGCCCAGCCCGAGGCCTCCTGGCTGGCCTTCGGGGCGGCCGCCGCCGCGGGGTTGTGGCTGGCGTTCATGGGCATCCTGGCCCTCTACCTCGAGGCCGCCGGGACCTTTGGCGCCACCTACGGACCCATCGCCGGCACCATCGGCGTGCTGCTGTGGTCCTTTCTGAGCTCGATCGCCCTGTTCGCCGGGCTGGCGCTGGCCGCCCAGCTGGAGGCGGTGCGCGCCGGGGAGCCCGGGCCGCGGGTCGAGCGCGAGGTCAACCTGTGAGCGGAGGCGGTCAGCGCCGCCGGCGCCGGGCGCCTCGGTGGCCGAACAGCGCGACGATCGTCCACTCGACGAGCTTGACCGTGGTCCTCGAGTAGGGGAAGTAGTACAGCTCGCGGTTGAGCGCGAAGCGGGTGGTCACGACGTTCTGGCGCAGGCAGTACTTCTGGATGCCCACCGCCCCGTGGCGGGCACCCAGGCCGGACTCCTTGACGCCCCCGATGGGAATCTCGGTAGCGAAGTAGTTGGCGAGGGCGTCGTTGACCACTGCCGCCCCGGCCTCCAGGCGGCGGGCGATCTGCTCTCCACGCCGGGGATCCCCGGCGAACACGCTCGAGTTCAGCCCGTAGCGCGAGTCGTTGGCCAGCCTCACTGCCTGCTCGACGTCGTCCACGCGCATGATGGGCAGCACCGGCCCGAAGGTCTCCTCGGTCATGACCTTCATCGAGTGGTCGACGCCGCTGAGCACCGTGGGCTCGAAGAAGTCGCCCGGCCCCTCGCGCCGCCGGCCGCCCGCCTCGAGCGTCGCACCCTTGTCCAGCGCGTCGCGCACGTGCTCCTCGAGGATCTCGAGCTGCTCGGACGAGGTCATCGCGCCGATGTCGGTGTGCCCCGGGCCGGCGGGCCCGCCCTGCCGCACGTCGCGCACCTTGTCCACCACCCGGGCCACGAAGGACTCGTAGGCGCCGGCCTCGACGTAGACGCGCTCCACGGAGATGCAGGTCTGGCCCGCGTTCTGCAGGCTGCCCCACAC